>JAZFUH010000171.1:0-2470 GCA_036447125.1 Acidimicrobiia bacterium
CTCCCAAACGAGGCCATCGACAAGATCTTCCGGAAGCCACCGCTCGACGGTCTCGAGCGCGTCCACTTCGAACAATGTCGGCTCCCTCGTGAGCTCGAAGTCGCCCGCATCCCAGATTGCGCCGGACGCGACGTCGTTTGCGTCGCCTCTCTCGGGTGGCTCGAGGTCCGCTGGTGCGATGGTCGTTGTCGTTGTCGTTGTGGCGGTGTTGTCCGCCGCGGTGGTTGTTGGAGCGACGACGGTGGTTGATGGTGGTCTGCTCGGTTCGGGCACGCACGCAACGACGACAACGCCGATGGCGAGAGCACGCAGCAGAGTCCTGATGAACACGCTGTGACGCTAGTCGACAGATGGGCAGATGCGATTTCTGTGGGCTGGAGACCGGACTCAATGCGGTCCAGAACCCTGGGTACGCGATTGGTGTCCTATCGGCGGGCAGAGGCGACGCGGTCGAGGAGGTATAGGTCGAGGTTATGGAGAACGTCGGTGAGAGGGTTGGAGGGAATACCGTCCGCAGCCGTCTCGGCTTTGCGGATCCGAGACTCGCATTCGTCCAGAACGGTGTCGATGTAGCCACCGGCAACGGTGAGATCGATCACGCGTCTGATCGTCTCCTGTGGGTACGGGTTCCCGTCTGAGAGAAGGGTCCTGATCTCGTCCCCCCCGGGGCCATCCGCAGCAAGGAGCACCGGCAGAGTGAAGGTTCCCTCTCCGATGTCTGATCCTGCGGGCTTGCCGAGGAACTCGTCGCTTGCGATCAGGTCAAGGACGTCATCTGTGATCTGGAACACCATGCCCATCTCCCACGCCCACTCAGATATCGCTTCGACGGCATCTCGATCCGCGCCACCGGTTATCGCTCCGAGGCGGGCAGACGTCCGGATCAGGGAGGCCGTCTTTCCGCCGATCACCGTGTAGTAGCCATCGGGCCCATGTTCGAGACTGTGGGCGTGGGCGAGCTCGGACACTTGGCCTTCGCAGAGCGTGGCATAGGTGCGTGCGATCAATGCAACAGCTTCCTCTCCGAGAGGTGCGGCCACCTCCGATGCACGGGCAAGGAGAAAATCGCCTGCCAGGATGGCCACCGTGTTCGACCAGTTCGTATTGACGGAGGTCTTCCCTCTCCGTGCGTCCGCCTCGTCGATCACATCGTCGTGATACAACGAGCCCAGATGCACGAGCTCCACCGCAACCCCTGCCTCGACAGGTCCACCGTCAAGGCTCGATCCGAGTTCGGCTGCGACCTGGGCGAGGAGCGGCCTGTATCTCTTACCGCCGGCGCTGAGAAGATGCTGTGCTATCTCGGTCAAGAACGGGGTCTCTGCAACCGATGCCTCATATAGCCGTGTCTCGACCAAATTCATGCGTTCCCATACGCGGGGAATCGGTACGAGATCTTCGAAGATCGGCTGGTCCAACCTGGGCTCCGTAGCTGGGAATGGAGATGCTAGCCCGCCGGTTAGGGGTACCAGTCAGACAGTCCGGTCCCAGAATCAGCCGATATCTATCCCCGGCGTAGAGAAGTTGCGCACCTATACTTTGGGGGGCGCACCCGTAATCGGAGCGCCACAGCCGTATGAGGGGTGATGAACGTGTTCGAGCGTTTCACAGATAGAGCCCGCAGGGTCGTCGTACTTGCCCAAGAAGAAGCGCGCCTCCTCAACCACAACTACATCGGCACAGAGCACATCCTCCTCGGACTCATCCACGAAGGTGAGGGCGTCGCAGCCCGATCCCTCGAAAGCCTCGGCACCGACCTCGAGTCCGTCCGCACGCAGGTTGTTGAGATCATCGGACAGGGCTCCCAGGCTCCGACAGGTCACATCCCATTCACACCGAGGGCCAAGAAGGTTCTCGAGCTCTCGCTCAGGGAGGCCCTGCAACTCGGCCACAACTACATCGGCACAGAGCACATCCTCCTTGGGCTCATTCGGGAGGGCGAGGGGGTTGCGGCCCAGGTCCTTGTGAAGCTCGGCGCAGAACTCACCAAGGTGCGACAAACCGTCATCCAGCTTCTCTCCGGCGTTCAGGGCGAGGAGGGCGAGCGATCCGGTGGTCACCCGGGTGGTGGATCGAGCGCTCGCGGCGAAGGCTCGTCGTCAGGATCCGCCGTTCTGGACCAATTCGGACGCAACCTCACGCAGTTGGCAAGGGAGCAGGGGCTCGACCCTGTCATTGGTCGTACCACCGAGATCGAGCGAGTCATGCAGGTGCTGTCGCGGCGAACGAAGAACAACCCGGTGCTCATCGGAGAACCGGGCGTCGGAAAGACCGCGATCGTTGAAGGGCTCGCCCAGAAGATCGTCGACGGGTCCGTACCGGACACGCTCACAGGCAAACACATCTACACGCTCGACCTCGGAGCCCTTGTTGCGGGTTCTCGATACCGCGGCGACTTCGAAGAACGTCTCAAGAAGGTGCTCAAAGAGATCCGCACGCGTGGCGACATCATCTTGTTCATCGATGAGAT
>JAZFUH010000172.1:0-2076 GCA_036447125.1 Acidimicrobiia bacterium
TTCACGAAACGCGTGTAGCCGCTGATGTCGACGATCACGAGACAACCCGGGAACTGTTCCATGTGCGTGATACTAGGCGGAGGGGCAGAAATCGTCGCTCAGGGCATCGCGTCAGGTCCGGCCCTAGGAGGATCTGAACGATCACCTGAAGTCGCAGCCGTTATGTGCGTGCGTCAGATAGTTGTGTTCTGTGCGGCTAGGCGTCCGCACGGAACAGAGTCCAACTTCGAAGCCCTCCATCCTGTGTGATGGCTTCTCCGAGGGTTTCGAAAGCGATCGACGTGTAATAGGTCAGGTTGGCCTCGTGCTCGGTAGTCAACAACACACCGTTGGATTCGGGATCTTTGACGGATGCTTCGATGATCTGATTGATGATCAGTCGGGCGTAACCCTTCCCGCGATGCCCGTTTGCGACGCCGATCATTCCGAGATAGTAGAAGTCAAACTCGGGTTCGAGTGGAGCCAAGGCAGTCTCGAAGTGGCGAAGCCTTTGGGCAACTTGTGGCCCTAATGACTTTGTCAGATCCTCTATCGCTGACTTCGGGGGTCGCTGTGGTGGGTCGACAAGGGCGGCAGCAACAAGCTGGTGTGGCCGTCCCACATCCACGCCGAGAATGGGCGAACCTGCAGCAAGTTGAGACTCAGCGAAATAGCTCACCAACGTGCGCAGTCGCGACGAATAACTTCGATCTGGACCGCCCAACAGGTAGCGCATGGTTTCGTAGTCGCTGAACGCCTCAGACAGAACTTGGATTACCTCATCGAGGCGGCCCGCGGGTACTTCTCCAACGGACGATTCAGGCATCCCGAGATGCTAGCTCGGGCGAGAATGATGTGCTAAAGCCGTCGAGCGATAGCCGTGTGAGCTGACCGCCGTCACTCATCGCCCGCCCGCATATCCGGCAATACGTTCGGTTCACATGGGGCGCATAGGTGCCGTTATGGGCGGCGGCGAATCAGCCGTCCGAGATGTGCCGCAATACGCCACTCGTCGTGATTTCTTCGAGCGTCGGGCGCGGTCGATGGACGTTGTTGGTGATCAGCGAAAGTCGCGGTGGTCGGTGTGGGGTTCTTGTTGGTTTTGGATGTTAGTTGGGTCTCCTTTCTGTGATGGCGGTGGTGAGCGCTTGGTGTTCGCGTAGCCGCCAGGATGGGCCTTTGATGTTGAACACGACAGCGTTGTGCATGAGACGGTCCAGGATCGCGGAGGCAACGACGGTGTCTCCGAAGATTTCGCCCCAGTCGGGCAGGGACCTGTTGGTTGTGACGATGGTCGAGTGCTGTTTCTCGTAGCGTTGGTTGACGATCTGGTAGAACGCCGACGCGGCGGATCGGTCCATGGGGAGCAGACCGACGTCGTCGATGACGAGGACCGATGGGGCGGTGTACGTTTTGAGTTTCGAGGCAAGGTTGCCTTCACGGATGGCTTGGGCGATGTTGGTGACCATGTCTTCGGCGTTCGTGAAGTAGCCACGAACCCCGGACTCGACTGCCAGTATTGCGATTGCTATGGCGAGATGCGTTTTACCGCATCCGGGTTGGCCGAGGAACAGGATCGGGCGTCCGGTTTCCATGAACCGCAACGTCGCGACGTCGTCAACAAGTTTGCGGTCGATAGATGGCTGAAACTCGAAATCGAACTCGGCAATCGTTTTACGGAACGGGAACCGTGCATAACGCAGGCGGGCCGTGAGTCGCCGGTTCCTGGTCGCTGATGCCTGTTCAGCTATGAGCCGACCCAGAAACTCGATATGGGTCATGTCTTGGGTGCGGGCCTCCTCAGCAACGGTCGCGAACACCTCAACAGCACGATCCAACTGGAGATACCCGAGGTCGTCTTTGATCTGTTCATACATGTTCATGTGGAGTCTCCGTTTCGGGTGTATCGGGTGAGGTCAGGGGCAGCAACATCGAAGTCGCCGCCTGGCAGCATGAGGCGACCCGGCGGCGCTGTGACAACAGCCGGGCTGGCAACGATGTGGATGCGGCGTGGTCGGGTGCTGTTCAACGCAGCTGTTTCGGCTTGGGCCCGGTGGGTCGGATCCCACACCTCGGCCGTACCGGCGTCCGCTATCT
>JAZFUH010000173.1:0-2995 GCA_036447125.1 Acidimicrobiia bacterium
GTTCAAACCCTCATTGGACACCCGTTACGCCGTCGGCGAGGTCGTTTCGCACTCGCGGATGTCGACCGCCGCGACTCCGGTTGCCGACTCGGACGAATTGCTGCGGGCGATCGATGATCGAACCGTGGTTGTGGGTATAGACGAGGGCCAGTTCTTCGACGATGGACTGGTCGAGGTAGCCGAGATGCTTGCCGGAGCTGGGAAGAATATCATTGTTGCCGGGTTGGATCTCGATTATCTCGGTCGCCCCTTCGAACCGATCCCATCTCTCATGCTCCGTGCGGAATATGTCACGAAGTCTCTTGCGGTGTGTCATCGTTGTGGGGGTCCCGGCCTCTTCACCCAGCGCGTTGTGCAATCGGACGAACTGGTGATGCTCGGTGCGACAGATTCATACGAGGCCCGCTGCCGGCGCTGCTACGACCCGACCGAAGCGTCACAGTAGACGCTCGATGTTGACATAGCGTTGCCGTAGGCGCGGCAACGTCTATGTCAGAGCGCTCGCTGGCGCTTGCTTCCAGATGCTTGGCTTCTGGCATCTGTCTCCCGATAGTCCCTGACTTGGAGCGCTTGCTTGTTACTCTTTGGTTTCACGCCGCACTCGCGGCAGTTATCTTTCCGACCCGGGATGGGCATGGCCAGCGTCCGATCGCTCGAAGCGCTGTCGACAGTTCGACAGATCGTCTCGCGACTCGCGCACTTCGACCAAGTCGAGGTAGCGCGTGGCATCGCCGGCCCTCAGTCTCTCGTGAATCGCTCCAACGCGCATGCAGGATTGCATGGTCTCACCCGAGAATGTCCCGGATCGGATCTACCAGATGCTCGCCCCAACGGGCAGTCGAAGGAGTTGATCCATGGGACTCTTCAAGAAGAAGGCACCCACAGTTATTCGCAAGGGCACCGCAGCAGAGGAACGTCAAGTTCGGGTTGTGGATGGCAAAGAAGTCACCGTCCGGAGGTTCGTCAGACCTGACGAAGGGAAGTCGGCCGGAACGACGACGAAACAGAAATCCCGCACCCAGGGCCAGAATCGGCGCAAGCCGCGAAGCGGCACAAGGACCGCACCATCATCGCGACGGCGCCCACCGATCGAGATCATTGAGCCCCCCGAGACCGCCCGCAAGCAGATGCTCGTGCGCAAGAGCCCGAGTCAGACCCAGATCGTTGTTCTCGAGGGACCCGTTCTTGTTGAGCACTACGTTGCAAAGACGGATCGTCAGTCGATCGTCGGCAACGTCTACCTCGGCAAGGTGCGCAATGTCCTACCCGGCATGGAGGCAGCATTCATTGATTTCGGTGAAGGCAAGAACGGTGTGGTCTATGCAGGCGACATCAACTATTCCGAGCATGACCTCAAGGGGAAACCGAAACGTATCGAGAACGCCCTGCAGACCGGTGACTCTGTTCTCGTCCAGGTCGTCAAGGATGCAATGGGTCACAAGGGCGCAAGGCTTACGAACCAGATCAGTCTTGCCGGTCGGTATCTCGTTCTCGCCCCGAGTGAGGACGTGCGCGGAATCTCGCGACGGCTGCCGGACGACGAGCGTCGTCGCCTGCGTGAGGTCGTTGGTGATCTCAGACCGAAGGGAACGGGGATCATCGTGCGCACTGCTGCTGCAGGTGCAACCGAGGATGACATCAAAGGTGACATCGACAGGCTGAAGGCGATCTGGGATGAGATCGACACCAAGCGCTCAGAATCTTCGGCACCGGTGTTGATCTATGAAGAGCCTCCTCTTGTCATCAGGGTGATCCGTGAGCACTTCACCCGGGATTTTCGCAGGCTGCTCATCGAGGATCCGGAGATGCACAAACAGGTGCTCGACTACCTTGCAGGCACCGAGGCCGACCTTGTTGAGAAAGTCACGCTGTACAAGGACGAGCTTGCTCTCTTTGAGAGATACCACGTTGAGGATCAACTGCGCAAGGCACTCGATAGACGCGTGTGGCTTCCTTCCGGGGGCCATCTCGTGATCGACAGAACCGAGGCCCTGACCGTGATCGATGTCAACACCGGCCGATTTGTCGGTTCGACGAATCTCGAAGAAACGGTCCTCCAGAACAACCTGGAGTCTGCTGAGGAGATCGCAAGGCAACTCAGACTCCGCGACATCGGAGGCATCATCGTCATCGACTTCTTCGACATGGAGTCCTCGAAGGCTCAGGAGTCTGTCCTGAGGAGGCTCAAGGAGCATCTGGCGAAGGACAAGACACGTACCCAGGTATTCGAGGTCTCTCATCTCGGACTTGTCGAGATGACCCGCAAGAACGTGTCAGCCGGCCTTCTCGAGTCGTTCTCGGAGGTCTGCGGGCACTGCGGTGGTCGCGGAGTGCTGCTCCACGAGGAAGCAGCTGCAACCGGCGTCCCGGCGCACGACGCAGGAGCGACCGAAGAGGTTGATTCCACATAGTTCACGGTTGACGGTTCACGGTCCAGAACGAGACTACAGACTGAAAACTGAGAACTGTGAACTGATGACTGATACACTCCCAACACGTTCTCGCAAGGGTCCGTATACCGCGCTTGAATTCAACACACGGAAAGACCACCGAAGCATCATGTACGCGATCATCCGCGCCGGCGGAAAGCAGGCCAAGGTTCAAGAAGGTGATGTGCTCTCGGTTGAGCGTATCAAGGACGCCCAGAAGGTGTCCTACACGCCGTTACTCATCGTTGCCGATGACGGTTCGGTCATCTCTGACCCGGCCAAGCTCAAGAAGGCGACCGTTACCGCAGAGATCGTTGGCGACTCCCACGGCCCGAAGATCGACATATTCAAGTACAAGAACAAGACGGGCTACCGCCGCCGTCAAGGTCACCGTCAGAAGTACACCACCATAAAGGTCACGGAGATCAAGACACCCGGCACCAAGAAGAAGGCGGCAGAGCCCAAAGAGGCAGCTGAAGATGCTGGGGACCAGGAGGCGTAACGATGTCAAAAACCAAAGCAAGCGGCTCATCCAGGAACGGTCGCGACTCCGCGGCGAAGCGTCT
>JAZFUH010000174.1:0-4718 GCA_036447125.1 Acidimicrobiia bacterium
CGATCTTGCGGTCTGCACGATAGTTCCTGTGTCGATCACGAGCTGGCCGGAACTGTCGATGCTGACGCCGAATCGGTCGAGGTTGCGAGGCGCGGGCCCATCCTCGTACTCACCGTGATTGTTGTACTTCGACCCGTGGCATGGGCACTCGAATCCCTGAGATGAGAGACACTCCGGGACACGGCATCCGAGGTGCGGGCATCGCTGCCAGAGCGCCATGAGCCCGATGCCGTCGGACTCGCCTCCGGCGATCACGAATGGAGTCGCTTCGAAGGACGACCCTGCCAGCTCTGACAAGGGGAAGGGAACGACCCACGACTGCGCAGAGGGAACGAACTTCGGGACGACCGTCCCGCCCTGGACCACCTCGGCCTTGAGGTCATCGAATGAGCCTGCCTTGATCGGTGAACCAAAACCGCCCTTGAGTTTGGGCCAGATGAATGCGAGGCTCGCGAGGGTGAACTGGAGCATGAAAAGACCGAACACCGCACCGATCGCCCGGTTGAAGAACTTCCTGCGCGTAACTCCGTAGTCCTCTTCGGAGATCTCGATACGCGCCTGGTCATCCTGAAACTCGATCGGAGCGTCGACCATCGTGATGGTGGTCACGCCGCCACCCTCCTCGACCACGGTCTCTTCCATGGCCTTGCGTCTCGCCCTGTCGGCCTTTGTGGCCTTGCGGTCGAGCTCTCCCTGGGTGATGGCACCGTCTGAGTCCTTGCGCCGGGAAGCGACCGCGATGATGCCGAACGCCGCGATGCCTGCTGCAGCGGTGATGATCAGGATGAAGATGGTTGTTGAACTCATACAGAATCACTCATTCGAGAATCGTCTTCAGGTCGTCGAAGAATATCCCGTCGCGCCACGGGAATACGAAGTTGAACCCCGGCCCACGGAAGAACGATCCGAAGATCGTCACCACCGCGGCAGCCATGATGAACACAGTGAAGATCGATATCGCAAGCTTGCGATCCGACGGTCGCACCGATGGGTTCCGGTCGATGTACGGGATGAATGCCAGTGCAGCCATTCCGAAACCGGGGATGATGATGCCTGCGACCTGCGGGTCGAAATACGCAAGCAGCTCCTGCAGCCCGAGGAAGTACCACGGCGCCTTTGATGGGTTGGGTTGTTCGTTGAAATTCGCAAACTCCAGGAGTGGTGCATCAACGAATGCAGAGAGCAGGGTGAGGAAAGCCAGCATGACGAGGAGGGCAACGAACTCGATTGCAAGGAGGTGCGGCCAAACGTTGACCTTGTCCTGGGGTTCCTTGCCTGTGCCCTGAATCGCACCGGCCTTGACAACGGTGAGCAACCTCTGGGTGCGCACGCCCGGTGGCGGTCCGGCGGGAACAGCGGGCGCAGCCGGTGTCGTGGGAGACGGAAGCTGAGCACTGGCTGGTGAAGCCTGCGCCGCAACCGCCCCAGCCATGACCGGAACAGGTGTTCCATCAGCCTTGGCCCTTGCGAACATCGCTCGCTCGAGTAACGGCTGTGGGACTCCGAGCTTCTCGGCCTCACCGCCGAGATCACGCCCTCCGCCGGCGGAGGCAACCGTGGACTGTGAACTGTCAACTGATGACTGCGCGGCGGGCGGCGCATCCTCCCCCTTCATCTCAGCGAGCACTTCTTCAACCGAGCGGCCTTCAGCCTTGGCTCGCGCCTCTGCCGACCTTCTGAGGAGGTTATCTGGTAGCTGTGCCACGGTTTCTCCTTAGAGGGGTCCTGAGAGGCCACCGTCTTTACGAACCCGCCAGAAGTGGACGGCCATGAAGATGGTGATGATGAACGGTAGGAAAAGAACATGAAGGACGTAGAAACGCAGAAGCGTGTCCGCAGTGATCTGGATGCCGCCGATCAGCGCAAAGCTCACTTGGTTTCCGAAGACGGGTGCATACGCACCCATGTTGGATCCAACGGTTACGGCCCACAACGCCAGCTGATCCCATGGGAGCAGATACCCGGTGAAGGAGAGCAGCAACGTGAGGAGCAGGAGCACGATTCCAACGACCCAGTTGAATTCGCGCGGTGGCTTGTACGCACCGTGGTAGAACACGCGGCTCATGTGGAGGAAGACGGTGAGCACCATGATGTGGGCACCCCACCGATGCATGTTGCGCACCATCTGGCCGAATGCAACATCCGACGCAAGCGCCTGGAGATCGAAGTAGGCCTGAGGTGATGTCGGTCGGTAGTAGAACATCAGGAAGATCCCTGTGATCGTCAACAGGATGAACAGGAAGAAACTCAACCCGCCGAGGCAGAGCGTGTAAGACAGTCTGACCCCATGGCGTTTCACCTTCACGGGGTGGAGGTGATACATCACGTTGTTCATCACGACATAGGAGCGATTCCTCGGTGAATCGCTGTTCTCTGAGCGCATCGGGGAGCCAGGGCGAAATATCGAATTCCACACCTGTGAATTGCGGACATGGTCTCCCATCCCCGCCACGGCTTCCTTGAGGCCGCCCTTCCCTTTTCCGTCTGCCAACCTGGCTCTCCTCGTCGTGCTTCGTGCCTACCAGCGGGTGCCGTAGGCGTAACCATTCTTCGTGTCGCGGTTCCCCGTATCGTATTCCCATGGGGCGGCCTCGATGTCGTCCGTCTGTGCAGCGATCGACCCGCCGAACTTTCCGATTGTGATCACGTTGGTTGGACAGCGGTCGACACACAACTTGCACCTGGTGCATTCGGTGTCATCGATGACGAACAGGGCCAGGTTCTCAGGCTTGTCGTTCGGGTCGTCCACGCCGAAGGTCTCTGAGATGACCTCGGTGCTGAGGATATGGATACATTTCCACGGACAGATGTCGACACAGCCTGCGCACAGGATGCACTCTGACTGATCGATGTGGATGAACTGCTTCGGCTTCACCGCGGCGTTCATGTACTCCGTATCGACGATCGCAAGCTGGTAGTCGTCGCGGAAAGGTGGCAACTCAAGCCAGGCTTCCTTCGCCATCAGCGATCAACTCGCATCGGCCTGCCGTAGTTCGATACCGGCGTCGGCTTGGGCTTGCCTGGCTTCATGCCGCGCCCCTGCCACTGGTACATGATGACCGGAATGATCAACAGCATCGCGGTTGCGTACCCCGCAGAGATCATGTCCTTGAGCGCAGCGTACGAGATCGAAATGTTGTTGTTGAGGACAATGAAGGAAGGGAACGTGAAGAAGATCTTCGTTGGCGTCCACTCGAGCGTTGCCTGAGTGAGCGTCAGGAACTGGTTCGGGATGATCGCAAAGATGATGAACATGAGGCCGGTGAACAACACGGCTCCGAGCATCGCACTCGCCCAGGTGAGCGGCCTCCCATAGACCCATGCGAAGGTGACGCCGGCCATCGCCATGAGCACGCCTCCAAGGGCGACCAACTGGGCAAGCGTCACAAGCACCCACCCCCGCGGAACGTTCGGGTACAGAGCGCGGCCAAGCGCATCGAACTCGGGGGCTTCGACCATGTGCACGACAAAGGACCCACCGATGGCAACAAGAAGCCCAATCACGATGAGCGTGATTCCTGTGATGAGATGTCTTCGTTCGCTCACAAGTCTCCAAAACGGGTTCCGCATTGTACGCCGGTGACGTTGTCTTCGACATTCAAATCGCGGCCCGACGATTTGTCACTGGATTGGTCAGGAATCTCAGCGATCGGAGGATGCCCCGAGAATCGGGAACCTGTTCGATGAGGGATGAAGCCGTGTGTGCGGCTAGAGTTTCTGCGGCCGACGGGTCGAACGTACAAGATATCCCAGCAGGAGGACGCCCCAAGCGTGGCCGCCGACATCTCACCGAAAAGACCAACACAACTGAGGGTTGAGGACGACGGGGCGACGATCACAAGCCGGTACGTATTGGTCGCAACGGCGCTGTTCGTTCTCGGGATCGGGATCACGGCGCTTGCATCCTTGCAACTGGTGCTGCCTGAGCTCCTCGCTGATGCGTCGTATACGACGTACGGTCGACTCGCTCCAGCGGGCAGAGCGCTGCTGGCAGATGGCTGGCTCCCGATTGCGGGACTCGGGCTCGCATTCCACGTACTTGTCCGGATCACAGGAGCAACCCTCAGACGCAGGACCCTGGCCACCGCAGCACTCATCGCAATGGCGTTCGGGGCGATTGCGACCGCAGGCGCAGTGGTCGGCGGATTGTCTTCCGGAATCGCCGGCCAGGAGGGACCGCTCTGGGCGAGAGCGATCTCGGCCGTCGGGTATGTGCTCGCCGCGCTCGTGATCACCGCAACCGCCGGACAGAAAGCCGACAGACTCGGGCCGGCGGGGTGGTACCTCACCGCGGCGTCATGGTGGCTCGCAGCCTCTGCAGCGTTCGGACTGATCCCGATCGCGACGGGAACGGCAGGTTCGATCCAGTCTGGGTTCGCGAACGTCGGCACCCACCGATTGTTCGCGGTCACAATGGCTGTGGGCCTCCTCTACTTCGTGTTCTCCAGGATCAGCAAGGCAGACCTCTCAGAATCGAGACCTCTGGCTGCGCTCGGGTTCTGGTCCCTCGCGCTCACATGGGCGTTGATGGGTGGCGTCGACCTCGTGTATTCGGCGACTCCGGACTGGTACGAGACGCTCACGATTGCCTTCGCGATCGGAACACTTGTTCCAGCGCTCGCGATCGCCACCGACCTCGGGTTGCTGCTCAAGGGTCACGTCCGGAACATCGGCGACAGGGCGACACTTCGATACGGAATCGTCAGCGGCCTCGCTCT
>JAZFUH010000175.1:0-2395 GCA_036447125.1 Acidimicrobiia bacterium
CGAGGTTCCGCGAAGATGCGCGCGAGATCATCCGCCGCTGCCTCAACGCCTCAGATGAATACGCGGTCATTTTCGTGGGAAGCGGGTGTACCGGTGCGATCGATCACATGATCAGGGTGCTCGGCTTGTCGATTTCTGACACCCTGGATTCCCGATACCACCTTTCGGCCTCGATCCCGCCCGAAGAGCGTCCTGTGGTGTTCATCGGCCCGTTCGAACACCATTCGAACGAACTCCCATGGCGCGAGTCAATCGCCGACCTCGTCAAGATCGGTGAGGACACCGACGGCCACATCGACCAGGCCCAGCTCACCAGGGAACTCGTTCGGTACCAGGACAGACCCGTGAAGATCGGGTCGTTCTCGGCCGCTTCCAATGTCACGGGGATATTGTCAGACACCAGGGGTATCGCCTCCCTTCTGCATCAATACGACGCCCTCTCGTTCTGGGACTTTGCAGCAGCCGCTCCGTACGTTGCAATGGATGTTCAGCCATCGGAAGCACCATCGGCGTACAAGGACGCCGTGTTCATCTCGATCCACAAGCTGATCGGTGGACCAGGGACACCCGGTCTCCTCGTCGCCCGCAAAGAGCTGTTCAAGAACGCCGTGCCCACCGTGCCGGGTGGTGGAACCGTGTCGTTCGTCAGACTCGACTCCCATGAGTATCTCCAGGACATCGAACACAGGGAGGAGGGGGGCACGCCCGCGATCGTCGGTTCGATCCGAGCAGGTCTCGTCTTCCAGCTCAAGGACGCCGTGGGTACAAAGCGGATTCGCGCCCTCGAAGAGCGGTTCATCAAGGAGGCGATTGCGTCCTGGAGCCAGAATTCCGCCATCGAGATCCTGGGCAATCCCGATGCAGATCGACTCTCGATCGTGTCGTTCGTCGTCAAACATGGTGGGCAGTACCTCCATCACAACTTCGTCGTATCCGTGCTCAACGACCTGTTCGGGATCCAGTCGAGGGGTGGATGTTCGTGTGCCGGTCCCTATGGACATGCGCTATTGGGCATCGACGACGAGCATTCCGCCGAGATCAGCCACGAAGTCGGTCTTGGATGTGAAGGCATCAAGCCGGGTTGGGTGAGGGTCAGTTTCAATTACTTCATCTCTGATGCGGTCTACAGGTTCATCATCGAGGCTGTTCATCTTGTCGCCACACATGGGTGGAAGCTGCTTCCCTGGTACAGCTTCGATGTCATGACCGCAGAGTGGGTCCACGTCGATGGTCGAGGTGACGCTCCGTTCTCGCTTTTCGACATTGAGTACAGTGACGGATCGTTGCACTACGACACTCACCCCGCACATGCTCCGGACACAGATCTGGCTCGCTATCTCGATGAGGCACGGGCTCTCTTCGAATCGATAGACCCGTCCACAGGGCCTATCCAACCACCCATTGAGGCAACGGCATCGTTCGAGGACCTGCGTTGGTTCTTGCTCTCTGAGGAAGTCCGCACCGGTGAATAGCAGGACTCCGGAATGGTTCGATGCGGCCATTGGTACCCAACCGGAGGAGCGGGCAGTGACGGTCGATGGGGCCTGCGTCCGGTACCTGTCATGGGGAGACAAACAGAAGCCCGGACTCGTGTTCGTACACGGTGGCGCCGCTCACGCCCACTGGTGGTCGTTCATCGCACCACTGTTCATGACCGAGTGGCACGCAGTAGCGATACATCTCTCCGGTATGGGCGACTCGGACCGACGCGACGAGTATTCACACGAGGTGTGGGCACGTGAAGTGATGGCCGTGTCCAAGGACGCCGACTTCCCCGGGCCCCCCGTGGTCGTCGGACACAGCCTCGGCGGCATGGTCACCATCCAGACGGCCGCAACGTTCGGAGATAGCCTCGCCGGTGCCGTGATCGTTGATGCACCCGTCCGCCAACCTTCTCCGGAGTCCGAAGAGAGCCGATCGGGTAGAGCGTTCAAGAGACCGGGCGTGTACGAGAGCGAGGACGAAGCTGCTTCGCACTTCCGCCTCATTCCCCCTCAACCGTGCGACAACGACTACATCGTCGACTACGTGGCTCGAAAATCGGTGCACAAGACCGACGTCGGATGGACATGGAAGTTCGATCCGGAGATCTTCAACGGCACTCTCGTCGCCCTCAGGGATCAGCTCGCCTCGGTTCAGTGCAGAGTGGCGCTGTTCACCGGTGAGCGGTCCGTGGTCGTTCCTCGGGACACCGCGGCGTACATGTATGAGTTGATGGGACGCGTGTCACCCGTCGTCGAGATACCGGAGGCACATCACCATCTGACGCTCGACCAGCCTCTCGCATTCGTCGCGGCGCTGCGAACTCTTCTCGCCGATTGGCATCACTCGATCGCCTTCGAGCGTCGTTGACCGGTCGAGTATGCTGCACCATGTATGAGGAATCCAAGGGACA
>JAZFUH010000176.1:0-2439 GCA_036447125.1 Acidimicrobiia bacterium
TCCTCATCGATGTCACCGAGCACCACCGTCGCGCCTGACCGCTCGAACAGCGACGCAATCGACGCGCCGATCAGCGATGCGCCACCAGTGATGACGATTCGAGACCCCTCGAGGCCAGGCTGTACCTCCGGTACCACGCCGTCACGTCCTGACATCTTCGAGATAGGTTCGAAGGCCTCTCAGGAGGAACTCCTCGACACCTGTGGCGATGTACGTCGCTCCGTGCGCTTGCCACTTCTTTGCGAACTCGGCGGTTCCGGCGTAGATGCCGAGAGCCTTGTCGCTGGAAACCACGACATCGGCGACATGTTGCATCGCAGCGTGCACATCGGGATGATCGACCTGCCCGGGATGGCCGAGGCTGTGGGACAGATCGGTTGGCCCGAGGAAGAGGACATCGACTCCATCGACCTCGACGTACTCCTCGACCAAGTCGACGGCATCCGCCGTCTCTATGTGGACTATCAGCATCGTCTCACGGTTCGCCCTGGCGGTGTACTCGCCGATCGGTTCGGACAATCCCCAGTCCGATGCGCGACCTCCGGCAAGGCCTCGAACACCACGCGGTCCGTACTTGGATGACTGGACTGCACGCTCGACGTCCCCGGTGGTATTGACCCATGGCACCTGCACTCCATGGAGCCCTGTGTCGAGGTAGCGCAGGATGATCTGTGGCTGATTGGTCGTCACCCTTGCAAGCGGGGTCGCACCCCGAAGCTCGACAGCCCTGACAAGGTTCTCGATCTCTGCCGGCTCGAGTGTTCCGTGTTCACCATCGAAGAGAACGAAGTCGAATCCGGCCAGCGCGAGGATCTCTGCCAGTGCAGGTTGGGGATACTTGAGGAAGCAGCCGTGCACTGTCTCCCCGGCAAGGAGCTTCGCCTTTGTTGTGTTTTTCAGCATGGGTGGAACCTCACGATATCGTCAGATCAACAACGGGTTCCCACCGCTCGGACCGCCACGACCGGGTCATGGCGTCGAGCACGCTTGCAACTGCAAGTGCGTCAGAGAATCCTGGATGATGCTGGGTGCCCGAAGCGACCGCTTTGAGGAACTCGAGGCTCTCGATGACCTTCATGTCCTCGTATCCGATCGAGTTGCCACCACCGGGAACGAAGTTGGTCTGGTGGGGGAATGCGTCACCTGAGAGGACTTCGATGAACCCATCGGTTGGCTGCTCCTCCGGTAGGTAGAGCTTGAGCTGGTTGAGCTTTTCGTGATCCCACGATGCTGCCCCTCTTGAACCGTTGAGTTCGTAGGCCATGGAGCTCTGCGGGCCGAAGATAGATCGATCGGCCTCGAGGGTCCCACGCACTCCGTTCTCGAATTCGACGAGTGCGCCGACATAGTCCTCATTCGTCACTGCACCCGTTGGGTCGTCTGGTGAGCCTCGGTCGTAATGTGTGCCCTTGCCCGATGTGGGAAGCGGACGCTCCTTGACGAAGATGTTCTGCGTTGATACCACTGCCCTGATCGGGCCCGCGAGGTGCAAGGCCATGTCAACAGCGTGGGACATGATGTCTGTCAGAGCTCCGTACCCGGCCTCATCCTGGATGAATCTCCACGAGAGCACACCCAGCCTCTCTCGGCCGTACATGGAGAAGAATCGTCCGCGATAGTGCGTCAGATCGCCAAGCCTGCCGTCGTCGATGAGCTGTTTGGTGTATTGCACCATCGGTGCCCATCGGTAGTTGTATCCACAGCCCGTGATCACTCCGGCATCTCGCGCCGCACGCTCGATCGCCGCGGTCTCTGCGGGGTTGACGCCAACAGGTTTCTCGCAGAACACGTGTTTCCCAGCAGCGGTGGCCGCTTCGGCGATCTCGAGGTGCATTGCGGTGGGCGCGGTGATGTCGATCACGTCAATGTCCGGTCTGGCAACCAGGTCACGCCAGTCGTCTGTGCCGCTCTCGTACCCGAAGTTGTCCAGTGCGAGCTTGACGCGTTCGGCGCTGCTATCCGCGACACTGACGAGGCGCGGGTGGATACCTTCTTCAGGGAAGTACGTGGGGATGGATCGATATGACCGTGAGTGTGCCTGACCCATCCAGCCAAATCCGACGAGCCCGATACGGATCTCCTTTGTCATTGGGTCGCACTCCTTTGGTGACGTGGATGCTCTGCCACTTTCGTGTTCACAAGGTGGTGAGGTCTGCGTCCCTCGAGAACGCGCGCAACCTCACCGACAGCGGTCGCAAAGATACGCCGCTTCCCCGAAAGGGTTCCCGAGGCGACGTGTGGAGTGACAACGATGCGATCGTGGTGGAGCAGCGGATGATCCGTTGGGAGTGGCTCAGGATCGGTCACATCGAGACCTGCCCCGAATAGGTGCCCTGTGGTTATCGCAGAGAGCAGAGCATCCTGATCGACGACACCGCCCCGCGATGTGTTGATCAGCACAGCGCCGGGCTTCATCGTGGCCAGAGTGTCAGCGTCGAA
>JAZFUH010000177.1:0-3359 GCA_036447125.1 Acidimicrobiia bacterium
TGGAACGCAGCGTTGTACGGATTGTGGCCACCCTCGCAGGGAACACAGTGATCATCACAAATGCACCGTGCCGAGGTGTGAGTGCCGTGAATACCAGTTGCCTGAGCAGGGTTGAGTTTGGGAGTTGGCACGGTGAGGCCAGCCTTGACCGGCGATAGGTGCGGCCTGTCCTACTTGGATGGTCACCCACAGGTGCCTGATTGATACTTGTGGCGGGTCAGGCTCGACTGTCGGGGTGATTGGGAGGCTGACAAGTGGGTCCAACAACTGCGTTGAGGTTTGGCGCTGATTGTTTCAGCCAGCACACCGACTGGGACTCCTATCTCACGGCGATGCAGAGGGCTGAGACCCTCGGGTATGCCTCGCTTTGGACTCCTGATCACCTCCTACCCACGTCTGGGGACCCGCAGGGACCGATCCTTGAGCCATACATGGCGTTGGCTGCTGTGGCCTCGTCCACTACTCGGGCGACTTTGGGGCTGTTGGTGAGTCCGATCACGTTGAGGAATCCTGCCGTGCTCACGAAGATGATTTGAATCGCTCCAGGAAACCCGGGGCGATTCAAACTCCCTCTGTGTCAAGGACGGTGAGCACAGGCCGACGAAGGCATCGGAACCGGGAAACGTGTGGCGAGTAGGGTGTGAACAATGGCTTCTCCTCTCCCAACAGCCCAAGTCGGATGTCTGCTGCTCGCCGACATCACCGGATACACCTCGTACCTCCAGGGCACGGAGCTTGAGCATGCCCAGGATGTCCTCGCGGATCTTCTGGAAACGATCATTGCTGGTATTGAGCCTCCGTTCGAAGTAGCCAAGCTCGAGGGCGATGCCGTCTTTGCCCATATGCCTGTCACTCAGGTCGACGCTTCGCTGCTTTTTGACACCATCGATGCGACGTACTTCGCTTTTCGGCGGCGTCTACGCGACGTGGTCCACTCGACAACATGCGACTGCAATGCGTGTGTCTTGATTCCGTCACTTGACCTGAAGTTCTTCGTGCACAGTGGCTCATATGTTGTGCGCAGAATCGGCAGATCTGAGGAGCTGACGGGTGCCGACGTTGTACTGGTTCACCGCCTACTCAAAGGATCAGCGCGCGAAGTCATTGCGAACGACGCCTACTTGGTTCTGACGAGAGAAGCTCTCGATGCCGTCGATGGTGACGCGGAAGCGCTCGGATTGGTTGCACATGTCGAGCATTTTGACGTGGGCGATGTCAGCATATTCATCGAGAACCTACAGGACCGCTGGGCATCCGAAGAGAGCCAGACCGACGGAGTAGTTTCAGCCGAAACTGCGTTGGGAACATTTGAGTCGACTCTGCCACGCACGCCCAGGGAGCTGTGGCCGTGGTTCACGGATCCTCGCAAACGACTCGAATGGCAGAAGGGCCTGGAGACTATCGATGAGTTCGTCGAAGGCAGACGCGGCGTCGGTACGGTGAATCACTGTGCTCACGGTGGCTCGGTAACCGTCCAGCAAGTTCTGGACTGGCACCCCTTCGAGACATATACAACCCGCGACGAGATCGATGAATCAGGTCCTGTCGTCATCTTGACAACCGTGTTCGAACCGACCGAAGGTGGTACAAAGGTGACGTTCTACTTCCAGTGTGAGCCAGAGGCGGCCTGGCCGCAATTGAAACCGAATCTCTTTGACACATTCGAGCAAGCGCACCAAAAACTCGAAGCGGTTCTCAGCGCTGAGGTGCTCTCACAGTAGGCCCCTTGCCCGGGTGCGCAGCGCGTCGGACAACACGGCTCAGATCATTCCCGGTTTGGGCGGTCAAGGTGGATTTGATGTGTCTCCGCATTCTGATCCGGCAATGTGTCTCACCCATATCGGGAGCGCATATCCGGCTGGGTGTGCCGTTGCTGGTTCAGGTCGCAAAAGATGGCCCGAGCCCTCGTGTGGAGAGCCAAGATTCGCATCCGATGTAAACCTTGCAACCACTGGTCTACTGCGGAAGTGTGAACACGCCTTGGTGCCCGGGGTGAGACTCGAACTCACATGCCCTTTCGGACAACGGATTTTAAGTCCGTCGCGTCTACCGATTCCGCCACCCGGGCCAACTCATCAGACCGCAAACAGTAGACGCGCGACTGCCGATGATTCGATTTCGCTCAGGCACGCACGGATTCCTAACCTTGCACCACACGAACAGAGGAGCTCATCGGTGAAAGTCTTCCCTCCTGAGAAGATCCGCAACGTCGCACTCGTAGGACATTCCGGATCTGGTAAGACAACGCTCACTGAAGCCCTGTTGTATCGTGCCGGCGCGATCACTCGAATCGGCACCGTCGAGGCAGGGACGACCGTCACGGATTACGACCCTGAGGAACATGACCGGGGCACAACCATAACGATGGCGCTCGCCCCATTCGAGTGGCGCGGTCACAAGATCAATCTGATCGACACCCCCGGATACGCAGACTATGCAGGAGAGCTCCACGCTGCCCTGCGCGTCGTTGATCTCGCGGTCTTCGTCATCGATGCCGTCGAAGGTGTCGAGGTTCAGACAGAGTACGCATGGCGGATAGCCGAGCGCCTCAATGTGCCTCGCATGATCTTCGTGAACAAGCTCGACAAGGAACGTGCATCCTTCGAGAACTCATTAACCCAGCTCCGCGATCGCTTCGGTGCAGGCATCGCACCCATCGAGCTCCCCATCGGCAATGAAGTCGCGTTCCACGGTGTTGCGGACCTCTTCCGTGAAAAGGCCTACATCTACGATTCCGGCAAGGCAGAAGTCGTTGACATGCCCGAAGAGATTGTTGATCGAGAGCACGAGGTCCACGACAACCTCGTTGAGGGGATCGTTGTCGGCGATGACGATCTACTCGAGCGCTACCTCGATGGAGACCTACCCTCTGTGGAGGAGCTCGAACGCACGATGGCAGCAGGCGTTGCGACGGCCAAGGTCTTCCCCGTGGTCTGTGGCTCAGCCACCGGCCCGATCGCGGTCGACAGACTCGCAGACTTCATCGTGGAACTCGCACCGGCACCCGCGGACCGTCCACCAGCGGTGGTCACGGCTGGTGACCAGCAGGTCGAAATCGAGAAGGACCCCAATGGCGATCCGCTGGCGTTCGTCTTCAAGACGCTGGCCGATCCATACGTCGGACAGGTCAGCCTGCTCAAGGTGATGTCCGGCACATTGAGGCCGGAGACGCATCTCACAAGCGGCAGATCAGGCCAGGATGAGCGTCTGGCAAAGATCGCGACGATGTTCGGAAACGAGACAACGCTCGTAGATGCCGCACCTGCGGGCGACATCGTCGCTGTGGCCAAACTGATCGACACGAAGACCGGAGACACACTCGCGCCAAAGGACAAGCCGGTCATCGCAGCCGCCATCGA
>JAZFUH010000178.1:0-16931 GCA_036447125.1 Acidimicrobiia bacterium
TGGATGCAAGCCGTCGTCGGAGCGGTTCTATCTGCCTCAGAACCCGCAGCAGCTTCTCACGAAACTGCTGCACGGTTGTGGGGAATGGTCGATCGCAAGCCGAGGATCATCGAGGTCGTATCGCGAAGACATCTTCGCGTGAAGCGCGATAGGTTCACGGTGCACGAGTCGAAGGACCTGGCGGAACACGACATCGTGCAACTCGACGGCGTCCCTGTCACGACAGCGGAGCGAACCGTCGTCGATCTTGGAGCGTCGGCGCCCTCGTGGCTCGTGGAGAAGTGCCTTGACACGGGGCTACGGAACCACCTCTTCACCATCTGGGATGTGCATCGCTTCATGTGCAGGGTGGCCCGCCCCGGTCGGACGGGTGTCGGGACGATTCGTCCACTTATCGAGGAGAGGTTGACGTGGCAGGGGATTACGGAGAGCGACCTGGAGGACCTGTTTCGCAGGATCGTGGCGTCGTCCCCGTATCCGATGCCAGATACGCAGCACGGGCTGTTCGATGCCGAAGGCGAGTTCGTTGGCAGATTCGACTTCGCGTATCCATCACGGCTCGCGATCATTGAGACCGACAGCGAGGGCTTCCACATGGATCCCGTCTCGTTCCAGCGTGACCGCGAAAAGCAGAACCGGGCGCATGCCTTGGGCTGGACCGTGTACCGCGTCACGTGGCGCCAACTCATCGACGACCCAGACTCGGTGTTGCGGATCATCGCCGCAATCTGGGAGGACTAGAGCCGTCTTGCGTCCAATCCGGCCATATTTGGCGCGTATGGACTCCAGACCGGAGTAGTACCGGTGTCGGCAGTGGCGGCATCGCGGTACACTTTTCAACAGTCGGCATCCAGACGGTGCCGCCCTGGTTGACTTGGTGTTTCCAGGCATACATCCTGCTCCTACCACTCGTGGGAGCCGTCCGCACAGCGGATGTCCGAAGGAGGAATATTCAATGCGTTCTTATGAGCTGATGGTGATCCACCGCTACGACATGGCAGAGCCAGATGTCCGTAGCGCAGTGGCTGAAATCGAGAAGGCCATCACCGATCGTGAAGGATCCGTCAAGGATTCGGATTTCTGGGGCAAGCGTCGCTTCGCCTACGAGATCGACCACATGAACGAGGGGTACTACTCCGTCATCACATTCGATGGCGATGTGGAGTTGCAGGACACCCTCCACCGTTCGTTGGCTCTGCTCGACAGCGTGGTGCGCCACAAGATCGTGCGGAAGGCTGCGTAGGTCGATTCGTGTCACAGTGACCGTTCACACTGGTGAACAGGTCGAGAGAAGAGAGAAGCAATGAGCAACAACGTGACCGTCGTAGGAAATCTAACCGCAGACCCCGAGCTTCGCTTCACCGCAAGCGGTGTCGCCATGGTGAACCTCAGTGTCGCTGACAGCCGCAGATATCAGGATCGCAACGGGGAGTGGCAGGAGGACACGAGCTTCTTCCGCGGAACCTGTTGGCGTGAACTCGCGGAGAACGTGGCTGAATCGCTCACCAAGGGCGCCAGAGTCATCATCACGGGTCGCCTCAAGCAGCGCACATGGGAGACCAAAGAGGGCGAGAAGCGCAACGTCGTCGAACTCGACATTCAGGAGATAGGCCCCTCTCTTCGTTGGGCCACGGCAACCGTCACCAAGACACCTCGGTCGGAGGGCGGAGGCAACTACGGAGGGGGAAACACAACTCCTGCCGCACCCGTCGCTCGCACAGACTTCGGTCCCGATGAGGCACCGTTCTAAGAAACTTCAAGGAGAACATCAATGGCTGGTCCAGAAAAACCAAAGAGGCGCCGCCGCCGTCCTGAGCTAACCGCAAAGAAGAAGCGTGCTGTATACAAGTTCGCCGAAGGCGAAACCGCCGATTACAAAGACATCGCGCTACTGCGCAAGTTCATGTCTGACAGAGGAAAGATCCGTTCACGTCGTATGACGGGACTGACCCCGAAGCGCCAGCGTGAGGTCGCCCAGGCGATCAAGAACGCTCGCGAGATGGCATTGCTTCCATACACATCGCAGAGGGCTGGCGGTTCCGAGAGGTCGGGTCGTTCACAGAGGTCCAACAGATGAAGGTCATCCTCACCAAGCCGGTAGAAGACCTCGGTGACAAAGGCGACGTCGTCGAGGTGGCTGACGGATACGCGCGTAACTATCTGGTCCCCAAGAAGTTCGCTGTGAAGGCTTCAGACGGTGCCCTCAAGCAGGCAGAATCGATGCGCCTTGCTCGTATAGATGCGGAGCGCAAGTCGCTCGAGGAGGCTCGGGCGCTCGGGGACACCCTCGCAGGAATGCGTGTCGTCGTGGCTGCACGTGCCGGGGACGCTGGCAATCTCTTCGGTTCCATCGGGGCTTCAGACGTTGCAGAGGCGATCGTCAAGTTCACCGGTGTTGAGATCGACAAGAGGATCATCCAGATCGAGGAGCCGATAAAGGAGATTGGTCTCCACGAGATCGCACTCAAGCCTCACGCCGAGGTCGAAGTGTTGGTCACCCTGGACGTGATCCCGGCCTGATCGGCTGTTGACGTCCGTTCTCGCGATTAACAAGCTGGACCGCGAAAACCGGGGACGCTCTGAGTGTCCGCCCGCGTCATTGTCTCGCTTATGCTCGACATGCTGGTGCCAAGCCATCAAAACAAAAAACGTCACACCCGGCGTGCATGATGGCGAGTGCCACGTTGACGACGATTCTGAGGAGGACAGGTGACAGCGGTCATCGAGACACAGACCGCCCGATCACCTCGGGTACCACCTCACAGCATCGATGCGGAAGAATCCGTACTCGGAGCTGTGCTCTTGTCGAGCGATGCCGCCAACGTGGCACTCGAGAAGCTCCACGTCGAGGACTTCTACAAGCCGGCGCACCAACAGATATTCGAGGTCATTCGCCAGCTCTTTGACTCCAACGAACCGATCGATGCAGTCACGGTGTCCGAGGGTCTCAGACGCGATGGCTCACTTGATCGTATGGGCGGCATCGAGGCGCTCACTCGTCTGATCGATTCGGTCCCTTCGACGTCCAACGCCGAGTATTACGCAGGAATCGTTGAAGAACACTCGCTGCGGCGACGGCTGATGAAGGTCGGGGGCGACATCGGAATCATCGCCCTCAATACGCAGGATCCGATCACTGATGTCGTTGACCGGGCAGAGCAGGCCGTATTCGCCGTCGCTGAGCGCCACGTCGGAGACGGTCTGCAGAATATCGATAATCTCCTCGGGCCTGCGATAGAGAAGGCGGAAGAGCTCCATCGCAACGGAGCGGATGTCACGGGCATCTCAACCGGCTACCGCGACCTCGATCGGAAGCTCGCCGGGTTGCATCCGACGAATCTTCTGATCCTTGCCGCTCGGCCCGGCATGGGCAAAACCTCTCTGATGCTCAATATCGCTCAGAACGTCGCTCTTGCCGGAAACACAGTCGCGATCTTCAGCCTCGAGATGAGTCGTGAAGAGATCGTCACGAGGATGCTCTGTGCGACCGGTCGCATCGATTCTCAGAAGCTCAGGACCGGGCGATTGACCGAAGCCGATTTCACGAAACTCTCCAATGCCGCCGGCGCCCTGTACAAGCAGAACATCTTCGTCGACGACTCACCTGGGCTCACGGTTACCGAGATCAGGGCCAAGAGTCGAAGGCTCAGACGCCGCCCTGGGCTCGACCTGATCGTTGTCGACTACCTCCAGCTCATGAACGGGTCTGGACAGGAGAACCGTCAGCAGGAGATCGCCACCATCTCACGGTCGCTCAAGAGCCTTGCCCGTGAGCTCAACGTGCCGATCATGGCTCTCTCGCAGTTGAACCGTGCCGTGGAATCCAGAGAGGACAAACGTCCACGCCTTGGCGATCTTCGCGAGTCCGGCGCCGTCGAGCAGGATGCCGACGTCGTTATGTTCATCTACCGCGACGAGTACTACTTTCCCGAGAAGGTCGAGTCCAAAGGCATTGCAGAGGTCGTGATCGCAAAGCACCGCCAGGGCAGCGTTGGCAAGGTCGAAATGACGTTCCTCGCCGAGTTCACACTCTTCGCCGACATGGGACGCGCAGACCCCCCGATGTGAATCCACTGTCAAAGGTTGTCGCTAGCCTCGCCGGATGGAGTCGGGGCAGCGCAAACAGTTTCTTGCAATCGGCGCCCTTGCGATGCTCGCCGTCGCATGGGGTGCGATTCCGTTGTTCGTTCGCAACGATGTGCCATCGATCCAACTCGTCGGAGTCAGAGTCACCTTCGGAGCAGTGGCCCTGGTCGGAGCTGCTGCGGCTGTGGGACGGTTGGCGATACCTCGTGTCCGGCGTTGGAGGCTTGCGCTGTCGGGAGTGCTTCTTGCGCTGCATTGGGTCACCTTTTTTGAATCGATCAAGCTCACCACTGTTGCTGTGGCGCTTGCCGTGCTCTACCTGGGGCCTATAGGTGCAGCCATTCTTGCTGGACCGGTGCTTGGCGAGCGGGTCGATCGGGCGCATTGGACAGCGCTCGGCGTAGCTGTCTTCGGCACCCTGCTCGTCGTTCAACCGTGGGAGTCTGGGGGCGCCAGCGCCGCGGGGCTCCTGATGGCGGCAATGTCTGCAGCACTCCTCACAGCTCTGATGCTCGTGGGAAAGCCCGTTGCCCAGGATCTTGGTGGTTTGACGATGGCGACAGGCGAACTCATCATCGCCTCGGTACTTCTTGCGCCGGCCACCTACCGAGCGGTGACTGATCATGGTGAGCATCTCGTCAACTTCATAATTCTCGGTGCGATCTTCACAGGCCTCGCCGGCTATCTCTATTGGGAGACCATGCGGCATCTTCCGGTCGCCATGACAAGTGTCGTGATGTACATTGAGCCCGCAAGCGCCGTTGTATGGGCTGCGGTCTTTCTCGGCGAGTCACCCAACATCGTGGCGTGGCTCGGAGTTCTGCTGGTTATCGCGGGTGGAGTGGTCGCTGCTACGGCTCGTGGGGAGGATCAGGAGGCGATCGGTGCCCAAGCCGCTCTTTGAGGTTGAAGGTCTGCGAATCGCTGTCGCCGATGATCGCAGGTTGCTCAAGGGTGACGATGGACCCGTGACCGAAGATGGTGAGCAACTTGGGTCAGGTTGGGTCGAGATCGTTCCCGGCGCATCGTATCGGGTACACGAGGGCGAGGTGCTCGGACTTGTTGGCGAATCGGCATCGGGTAAGTCACTCATGCTGATGGGAGCATTCGGTCTCCTGTCATCCGGCGCAAGGGTCATCGGCGGCACGACCCGGTACAAGGGCCATGAATACAAACCGTTCCACCCGTGGCAGGGCGAAGATGACGAGCACTCACGGAGAGAGCGCAAGCAGCGCCGAATCGCGGGAACGGCGGTTGCCCGGTACACCGATGATGCATGGGCGAGGCTCATCGGCACGGATGTCGGATTCCTGTTTCAGAACCCTGTCGGGGCGTGGACGCCGGATCTGGTCATCGGCAAGCAGTCCGGCGAGGCTCTGGAGGAGCACACGGACCTCTCCACGGAGGAGATAGAGCAGAGAATTCTCGACGCGCTTGGAGAGGTGAGCCTGCCGCGGTCCCAGCGATTCCTCGGAGCGTTCCGCCATGAGCTCTCCCGTGGAATGGCGCAGCGAGCGATGTTGGCCGCTGCACTGACCAGGACTCCACACCTGCTCATTGCAGACGAGCCGCTCAGTGGTCTTGATCCACCGGTTGCGGCGAGGATCATGGAACTCATCACGGATATGAGGGCAAGGCGGAACATGGCGATGGTGTTCATCTCCCACGACCTGGCCGCGGTGGCTCGCATCGCTGATCGCGTTGCGGTCGTCTACGGCGGTGTGATCGTTGAGCAGGCGCCCGTCGAAGACATCTACAGCCAACCGAAGCATCCATACACGGCTGGACTGGTCGGCTCCATTCCCGGCGTCACCCCGGGACGGCTTCGCCACATCGGTGGCGAAGCTCCGCTCCTTGTTGATATCGACCGGGGAGGCTGCTCGTTCGCCCCCCGGTGCGATTACGCGACCGACGTTTGCCGGGCGGAGTCGCCGGGTCCATCAATCGTCGGAACCGCCAAGGTGCGTTGTCATCTTGCGGCTCGACTCGACTTGCCGGGGATCCGGGACTGAGGTCAGTCCTTTTTGCGAGATCCGATGCCGATGAGGCTCACCACGGCTATTACGATGCCAAGCACCATGGATGGGAGAAGGCTTCCTCCGAAGTCGCCTGCATCCGTGAAGAATGCTGCTGCGAGTGCCTCGACAGGTTCGGCGTGCGACCTGGCCGGTGATGATCCCTTGACTGTCGATGTTGGCATGGCGACAGCGGGCAGGGCTGCGGTGACCGTGAGGCTGCTCTTGTTCATCATGGTGTCGCGGTCTTCGGGTGAGACATCTTCGTCGAAGGTGAGCGGTGGAGCGGTAGACGTCGTCGTACGGTGAATGGAGGTCGTCCTCGTTGGCCCTTGCGGCATCGTCGCCGTTGGCCCTTGCGGCATCGTCGTAGTTGTGGTTCGGGAGGGCTTTGTCGTGGTGGTCGCCGTGACAGGAGCGGTCGTAGTTGTGGTCGGCTCGGGGGCTTTCGTGGTCGTGGTCGTCGGAGGTACGGTCGTCGTCGTTGTCGGGTTGGGGGCTTTGGTAGCTGGTTCCTCAAACCTTGCCACCACGGTCACGTTGTCGATCAGCCAGTAGCCTGCAAGGTCTGCGGCTTCCGTGATCATGAACCTGATCATCGTGTCTGGGGTTGCCCAGTCGGTGATGACGATCGTCGTACGGAACTTGAGTTCGCCGTCGTCGGAATCGAGGGGAAATGTCTTGACAGTGACCCAGGTGTCACCTCCGTCCGGCGAGACCTGGACGGTGGCGGTTCCCCGGGAGTTCTCGCCGAGCAGCTCTCTACCGCACTCAAAGGTCAGCCTTGCCCTGGTGGCTCCGGTGAGATCGACGGAGCGATAGACGCCGTGCCCCTTGGTGCTGTTGTCGGCTCCACCTATCTTCAGGCAGAACTCGCCGTCACAGAATGGCTGGTTCGTTACTTGTACATAGCCAGAGGTCGGTCCGTCCGACTCGCCGATTTCGATCCAGGGTCCGCTGTAGTCGGTCGTGCCGTCGTTGCCGGTGAGATTCTGGGCGGAGAACCTATCGAGGTACGTTTCATCAAGGTTTCCGGCGAACGCGGGGAGCGCGATCGTCACAACGAGGGCCACCGAGCCGGCGAGCGTGATGAGTCGCCTCATTGTCCTCCCACCAGTACCCGATCCGAGCTGCTCGCGCGCCGCTTGCGTTTGGTGCGTTCCGCCGGAGGCACGTCGATCGAAGTATTCGCCTTTCGAGGAAGTGAGACCTCGAAATTCGTCCAGCCACCGGCGCGCACGAATCTGATCTCGCCTCCCATTGTCCGGGCGAGTGATCGCGCGATCGAGAGACCGAGTCCTACCGAGCCCGTGAGGAGTGTTTCGACGCCATCGTGTACGAAGCGGTCGAATAGGCGCTGCTCCATGGCAGGGGATAGCCCCTCTCCATTGTCAGACACCGTGATGATCGTGCGGTCGTCGATCTCCTCGAGGTGGACACCAACGGATGGGCCACCATGTTTGATCGCGTTCGAGACGAGATTCCGGACGATTTGACGAACACGGACAGGATCAGCCCACGCAAGCACGTCGCCCGTGATGTGCACGTCTGCACCTGCGCGCGCCATCGCGCCGATCGCCCCTTCGGATTCCGCACGTAGATCCACGTATTCGTATGTGAATTTCAGGGCATTTGACTCGAGGCGTGCGGCAGTGAGGAGATCGTCGACCATTCGTGACAGTTCCGCAGAGTCCTTGTTGATGAGCGCAAGGAGCTCCATCGCTTCGTCAGGATCGAGGATCTCGTTCTCGAGCAGGTATTCGCTGAATCCATAGATACTCGTGAGCGGTGTTCTCAGCTCGTGGGATATCCCCGCAATGAACTCGTCCTTGGCCACGCCAAGTTCCCGCTCGGCACGGAGTCTTGCTTCCATCTTCAGCCCGGCCTCATGGATCTGGCGGCGCACGATGATGAAGTAGGCGACGATCGCGGCGGCAGGTATCAAGAGCGTCGCGAGAAATCTGGTGATCCAGCCGATGACCCCTGCGAACCTCTCGGTCCTGTGGATCTCATCCACGATCTCTGATTGTCGAACACCGAGGGAGTCGGCGACCGCAGCGTACAAGGGTTCAAACGACGCCGTTCGAACACGCTCAGCCGCGATGCTGCTACCGAGAACAAGGAGATCCAGCACCTCGTCACCTGTATCGACAAGGTATCCCAGCTCTGCGCCCAGGTCTGTTGTGTCGGGATTCGTAGTCAGAGCCTCGACCCAGCGCCGGGTCCCATCGAGAGTCGATGTCGCTTCGGTCAGAGCAGCGTCACGCGCCTCGACGGAGGCGACACCGAGTTCGTGGTCGATACTGAAGACCACTGCTTGGCCAATCGAAGCTCGTGCAATCGCTGCCGAACCAGCAGCAGCGTTTGCTTCGTGGAGCTCCTGGGCATTTGTTGCAACCTGCTGTGCGCTGGATGATGTTGAGAAGACATATCCGAGGGCGACCAGTATCGCTACACCGCCGAATCCTGCGAGGACGGCCACTACCCGGTTCCGGGTACGCGAAGCGACTCGTCCACTGCTGGCGTCATTCGGATCCATCCCCTGCTATCGGCGTTCTCGGGAAGAATCCTTACCGGTCGGGGGGTCTATTTGGAAGTGAACGCACTGACTAGTGCTGTCGGGCGTACGATCGCATGCTTCTGGCCGACGGACCGCCCGCAACCTGTTGCTTCGCTACTGTGTACTTGTTTCGGAAGCAGTGGGACTGTATTGATGAGACTCTTTACGTACATCGGGCTTGTGGTTCGACGCGTGTGGGCAAAGAAGGGGATTCTCCTTGGGTCTCTGCTCGGCGCGACATTGGTTATCGCTCTGCTCGTTGTCGTCCCCCTGTACGAAGCATCGGTCCAGGCCGTCGATCTGAAGTTCAGCATCGGCAATGCGCTCGAGGACGAGACAAGCGTCACCGCGTTCTCGACCCTCAGCGACTACACCCCGGATGATGCAGAGGCCAATCGCGTCATCGTGGCTGATGCTCAACAATCCTGGCTGCAACCCTGGTATCCGGTGCTGGAGGAGCGAAGCCAGTCCCGGGAGTTCATCGTCATCCCTTCCGGCGTCGATGCGCCGATCGACTTCATCGCGCTCGGAGAGCAGTGGAAGGAGGACATAGAGACATTCCTTGAGGAGGGCGGCGACCCGTCGGAAGTGCCGCCGCCGCCATTTCCACGTCCACCCATTGAGCCAACCCAGGTACGCATATTCACGTCACCAGATCTCGAGGAACTTCTCACAGTGGTCGACGGGGCCTATGACAGGACCACGGCCATTGCGCTCAATACGTATCAACCGATACCGCTGATGATCGGCGAGGGTGTGGCCCGATTGACCGGCAAGGGCGTCGGCGATCGATTCTTCATTAGGCCGTTCTCCGGACTCCAGCACACATTCGAATGGGTTGAAGTGGTGGCCGTCGTTGCTCCGGCCGACGCAAACGACAGCATCTGGGGAATCGATGAGCCGCCCAAGATGATGTATCTCGACCAGGCATCGTTCGACCGTTGGTTGAAAGCGTTCTCGACGACTCCAGAGATCGATCCTTGGGCGAGAGATACTCGGGGTCTTCCGGACATCGCTGTCACACAGCGGTGGACGTTGCCTCTCGACGAGGGAACGGTGCAACTCGAGGATCTGTCCGAATTTCAGAGCCGACTCAGTCAGTTCAGGGCAGAGGTCGCAAGGGAGGGTGCCGGGAACATCCCCACTGCATCGGTCATCACCGTTCTTCTTGACGCCTTTGTGACCCGGTCTGTGGTTGTTGGAGGTCCGATCCTCGCCATGCTCGCCCTTGTGGTTGGTGGCGCGATCTACTTCTTGGTGTATACCGCTGCAATGACGGTCGAGCGCGAGGGCGCAGAGATCGCGCTGCTCAAGGCGCGCGGAGCCTCCTCGTGGCAGACGATCGGAATCCACCTTGGTCAGTCTTTTGTTGTTGCAGTGGCTGCAGCGTCGATGGCGCCGTTCGTTGCTCGCTCCCTCGTCGGGATGACCGGTCGTGTACCTCCGCTCTCAGCACTCACCGGCGGCGATCCTCTCAGGGTTGCCCAGGTGCGCTCCGTGGTTCCGTTCGTGATCACCGGAGGAGTGATCGCGTTCGTTGCGATGGGTGTCGCCATCTTCCCCTACGCAAAGCGCGGAGTATTGGCATTGCGTGCCCTCGCAACCCGTCCAGGGACGCAATCCGTTTGGCAGAGGTACAACATCGATCTCTTTGCCATAGCGCTCGCTCTCGTCGTTCTGGCCCAGCTCAGGCTGCGCGGCTTCATCGATCGATCATCCGGCGAGGCGAGGCTTGACCCCCTGGCAATCATCTTCCCTACACTGTTGTTGTTCGCAGGGGCGCTCATTCTCCTTCGGGTGTTCCCGTACATCTTGCGTCTTATCGGTTGGGTGCTGACCAAGCCACGCAATCTGTCGACCGCTCTCACCGGTTGGCATCTCGGTCGTAACCCTGTTCCGTATGGCAGGCTCGCTCTCCTCGTGTGGGTGACCACCGGTCTCGGTGCGTTTGCGCTCACCTATGCAGCAACGCTGGAAGCCTCGTACACGGATCGAGCAGAGTTCGCTGCTGGCGCAGATGTGCGCATCGTCGGTGACGGCGCAGGCTACGCCGTTGCGCCTGAGGGTTCGTTCGGAACGCCCGTGCTTCGGACACTTGGGGCACCACGCCGCAGCGGGCGAAGTGCTGAAGTGCTCGCCGTGATACCGGACGAATTCTCTGAAGTCGTCACCTGGCGTCCTGATTTCGGAGCGGATACGCCTCAAGGAATCTTCTCGCTGCTCCGTCCGGACGGTGTCGCGCCAGACGTTGGCATTGAGATTCCCGAAAATGCATCCACGTTGCGGGTGGAGGCGATCGTCGAGCCGCTGAGCCTTCTCGAAGAGGCTGAGGCGGTGTCAGTTCCCGATCGCAGCCATCGCCTGCTGGTGAAAGTTGTCGATGCCAGATATCGCATGTGGACGATGGTTGCCGACGACGACTTCATCGACTCGGGATGGCGAACGGTCACCATTGACCTAGGTCAACCGGAGGATAGGAACTACGTGGGCTCACCAGAGCCCCCGTTCTCGATCGTTTCGATGTGGGTCGAGCGCTCTGATCAGACGAACGGATTCGTCGTTGACGGAGCAGTGCTTCTTTTCACATCGCTGAGCGCTGTTACGCCAGATGGAGACGTTCCGCTGAGCACGGAGGAGATGGTCGGAACAGAGGATCTGGAGATTCGGCGTGATGTACCGGCTTCGAGCGCGGCGGAGGAGCGGTACTCCTTGGTGCCTGCCGATGTGCAGAAGCCCACGAAGAGCGAGATCGAGGCATCGCACCTCTGGAGATCCGGGACCGCGGAGCGGTGGACTCTACCGAAGAATCGCACTCGATCCAATACCAGCGTGCCTCAGGCAAGGCGTGACCTGCCAGCCATCAGAGTGCTCCTTGACCATGAGGCTGCAGCTGTTGCGGGCCTCGACGTTGGCGATGTCTCCAGTTACAGCATTGGATCCCAGGTGGTGATCGGCGAGGTGGCAGGGTTCGTGGGAAAGGTGCCGACAGCAACTGATCCGCGCAGACAGGGGCTCATGGTTATCGACCTCGCGGCATACAACGTGTGGGCGAACGGCTCGGCCACGTGGACGTTGTCAGGTGGCCCTGCGTCAGTCGAGAGCCCTGATGAACTATGGGTCTCGACGGGCCATCCCGATGCAACCGTGCGCCTGGTCTCCTCCCAGATGACGTCCCTGCCCGACAGCGTCTGGACGATCGGTCTCGTTGAAGCTGCGTTCGCTTCGAGGCCCGTTCAAGTCGGTTTGGTCGCGATCCTGTTCGTTGGAGCGGCAACGGGTGTCGTCCTTGCGTTGGCCGGCGTATCGGGATACGTCATGATTGCGGTGAGCAGACGTGCAAGGGAGATGGGCGTGTTGCGTGCGCTCGGATTCGAGCGAGGGAGCGTCGGATCCACGTTTGCCATGGAGCAGCTCGTGGTGATCGGACTTGGAGCGGCGATAGGTGTGCTCGGAGGCATCGGTCTTGTCATTGTGATGCTGCCCTTCTTCCAATTGGGTGAAACAGCCGATATTGTCGATCCCCCCATCCTGCTTGACATTCCGCGCGCCCAGTTGTTGGGATACGTTGGGGTTGGTGGCGTCCTATTGATCATCTCGGTGCTCTGGGCAACGAGACGAGTCACCACTCGAAGGATGAGCGAGGTCCTGCGGGAGGTGGAACGCTGATGCCGCCGATTGTGCAGTGCAGCAACGTGATCAAGATCCACAAGCAGGGCAATCTCGAGGTTGTCGCCCTCCAAGGTCTTGACTTCACCATGGAGCGGGGAGAGTTCGTCTCGATCGTTGGTGCATCTGGAGCAGGCAAGTCGTCTCTGCTCACGATCCTCGCGGGGTTCGAACGGCCATCCGCAGGCAGAGCGATCGTTGTTGAGCGAGATCTCTCCGATATCTCTCCAAGGGATCTGACCAGGTATCACCGCAGAGACGTCGGATTCGTATGGCAGGACTTCACTCGGAACCTGTTGCCATACCTCAAGACGTTACAGAATGTCGAGCTTCCACTGCTGCTTGGCGGAATCGGGCGGCGGAAGCGCAAAAAGCGCGCCATGGCGCTTCTCGAAGCTGTCGGTCTGCGGGGAAAGGCACACGCTCCGATTCATACCCTGTCGGGCGGTGAGCAGCAGCGCCTTGCACTGTGCGTCGCCCTCGCATCAGGTCCGAAGCTGTTGCTGGCGGATGAGCTCACAGGTGAGCTTGATACTGAGACGTCACTCGAGATATTTGCGCTGCTTTCGAAGCTTGCGCACGAAGGCGGTCTCTCGATCCTGGTGGTGACCCACGACGTTGCCATCGCCCAGGGATCCGACCGTGTGATTCGGATCGCTGATGGGCGCATTGCAACACAGACCCGCCGAGGAGCAACAGAACTTGTCTCGATCGACCAACGGGGCATGGTGCAACTACCCCGAGACATGCTCATTGAAAGCGGGATCACCGATCAGGTGCGTGTCAAGATCGTCCCCGAGGGTCTCTTGCTCGAAAGGGAGGACATCGACGATGAGTCTTGAGCTGAGAGGCGTCACCAAGCGCTATCCGAATGGAGCTCTCGGTGCTGTGGATGTCGACCTTCGGATTCAGAAGGGTGAGTTCGTGGCACTGTTCGGACCGTCGGGCTCGGGAAAGACGAGTCAGCTACACATGCTTGGCTTGTTGCAGAGACCCGATGAAGGTGAGATCTGGATCGATGGTGAACAGGTCGAGGATCTATCCGAATCCGCCGCAGCGAGACTGCGCAGATCCAGAATCGGATTCGTCTTCCAGTCTGCGATGCTGCTCAGGCTGTTGTCAGCTCGGGAGAACGTCGACGTCTCACTGAGACTGACGGGGGAACGTGGTTCCTCTGCAAGACGGAAGGTCGAACAGACCCTTGAGCGTCTCGGCATGGCGGATCGGATGAACCACCGACCCGATGAGATGTCCGGCGGCGAGCAACAGCGCGTGGCGATCGCAAGAGCTCTTGTCCATGAACCGGAGTATCTGCTTGCGGATGAGCCGACGGGCGAGCTCGACACGACCACAGGCGCAAGCATCCTCGCAATTCTTCGAGGGATCGCCGACGCAGGGACGACTGTCGTGATTGCGACCCACGATCCCGCGGCGATCGATTATGTGGACACCGCATACTTCGTGGAATCAGGAACGCTGCATCTCCCAGACCGTGATGAGCTCGGACTATGGCTCACGGAAGGTCGGGAGTTCTAGTGGTGTGTCGTCGGTCTCGACCGTCGTACCATCCGGGGCATGGATTCCCTCACCGTAACACCCATTGAACGTGACATCGTCACCGTCACCGGGGCCGATGCAGGTGAATATCTCCAGACCCAGCTCACCAGGGACATCCTTTCGCTCGGTGCTGACGAATCTGGGTGGTCGTTCCTTCTTGAGCCCAAGAGTGAGATCGTTGCACTCCTCAGGGTGACGCGGATGGTCGGCGACGGCTTCATACTTGACGTGGAGCCCGGCTGGGGAGACATCGTCAGGCAGCGCATCGATGGGTTCCTCTTCAGAATGGACGTCTCGTTCGATCAGGCCACCTGGCCAGGTCTTGCCTGGCGTGGCGGCTCACCCAAGAGTCCTGACGCTCCCATCGCGGCGGCCACGTCCTGGGACGGGATCGAAGGCATCGATGTGGTCGGCCCGGAGGTGAAGTTGCCCAAAGACGCTGCCGAACTGGACTCACAAGGTCTCGAAGCACTCCGTATCGCGGCGGGTTGGCCGCGTATGGGTGCCGAGATAGACGGCAAGGTGACGCCTGCGATGACGGGGCTTGTCAATGAGTTGATCTCGTTCGACAAGGGGTGCTACACGGGTCAGGAGTTCGTCGCCCGCGTGCACTACCGGGACGCCGAACCACCAAGGAGGCTGATCCGCATCTCGTTCGATGAGTCAGCGACGATCTCTGCGGGCGACCCAATCGTGGTCGAGGGTGATGAAGCCGGTGTCGTGACATCAGCTTCCGGGGGTATTGCGCTCGGTTTCCTCAAACGCGCCGTCGAGACACCTTCTTTCGGGATCGTTGGCGATGTCGAGGTTGAGCTGGGACCTATTCGGACGGAGTGACGCAGAACTCGTTGCCCTCAGGGTCGCCGAGAACCGTCCAGGGGAATCCACCCGTCTCGTGGTCCGCAAGCCTGGATCCGCCGAGCTGTTCGATCTTGGCTATCAGAGCCTCGGGATCCTCGTGGCTGAGGTCGAGGTGAAGGCGGTTCTTGACCGTCTTGTCCTCAGGAACCCGCTGGAAGGCGAGTCGGATGTGGCTGTCCGGCAGGTTCGTGCCGAAGATGTAGCCCGGGTACGTCTCGGCGACCTCGATGCCGAGGATCTGGGACCAGAACTCCATCAAGGCGTCGGGATCGTGGCAGTCGATCATGATGGCGCCGACCCTGGCGTGGACATCAGTCATGTCGAACCTCCAAAGTCTTGGTGCATCTGTGACGGCGTGGGCCCTGTTTGACCCTGATACTTCGATCCAAGCTCGGGAGACCCGTACGGATGCTCGGCAGGTGTGGTCATCTGATAGAAGCTGATTTGGCCGATCTTCATCGTCGGGTAGATAGCGATCGGTAGATTCGCAACGTTGGACAGCTCAAGGGTTACCTGACCCTTGAACCCGGGGTCGATGAAGCCGGCGGTTGAGTGAATCAGAAGACCGAGTCTCCCCAAGCTCGACTTGCCCTCGAGACGTGCCACGACATCATCAGAAAGACCGATGACTTCGAGTGTGGAGCCGAGAACGAATTCGCCGGGGTGGAGGATGAACGGCTCGTCATCGCTTGCCTCAACACCGACGGTCAGATCGCCCTGTGCCGTCTTCGGATCGATGATGGCATACCGGTGGTTCTCGAAGACCCTGAAGTGCGGGTCACATCGCAGATCGATGCTCGATGGCTGAACCATCGATTCGTCATACGGATCGATGGTGATTCTTCCGCTCTCGATCGCTTCTTTGATGGTTCGGTCTGAGAAGATCATCGACGCACCATGGTAGCCAACCATTTCTGCCGTTCGGTGCTGGTGTGAGTTGTAGGTGTCTGCATTGTCGCGGGACGACACCCATGCAGGATGTTCTTCGGATTCGGAGAACTCGACGGGGATTCTGCCCCGCAACCAATTCAGGAGACCGCTATGGCAGGACGACTTCGTGTCCGGTGTTGTACCAGTTCGCGATACCCCCGTCGATCTCGGTGATGTTCGTGAATCCAAGATCCTTGAACGTGCTCATCGCCTGGCCGGAACGATTCCCACTGCGGCAGTACACGACATAGTGGACATCCTTGTCGAGGGCATCGAGGTCGGCTGAGAAAGTCGGTGAGTAGAAGTCGATGTTGATCGCACCCTCGATGATGCCTTCGTCGTACTCCTGCGGAGTGCGGATGTCGATGATGATCTCGTCCGACTCATCGGTGATCGTTGTAGCTGCAGCATTCGGGCTGACCATCTCGAGCGTTGCTCCACCCGACGAGCAGCCTGCGAGCACGACAGCACCGAGTACCGCTCCCGCAATGACGGCCTTTGCTTTGTTCATCATGGCTGTGGGCCTTTCGTGAGAGGCAGCCCGGCCCGTGACCACGCAAGGATGCCACCGTTTACGTTGTGAGCTTCGATGTTGTGCCGTGTCAGGAAGCGAGCAGCGGCACCCGATCGGTCCCCGCTCCTGCAGAATGCGAGGACCTTCTTGCCCTTGAGTTCTTCGAGATGATCGGGAATCGTCTCGAGCGCCATGTGAATGGATCCTGGTGGGTGTCCCTGGGACCGCTCTTTGGCAGTGCGAACATCGAGGATGACGTATCCATCGTCAGAAGCCATCTCATGTGCCGTCTTGACATCGACCCCGGTCTTGTTGCGTCTGAAGATCACGCGCGTTCTTCCCATGGTGTTGTGCTGGGCCTTGGGCATCCACCAGTCTTCCAACGAATACCCAGGGGGGTATAATAGGCCTGCGCCGGACCAAACGGAGGGATCCTCCAACAGGAACCTCGATCGGTCAACGCGCCAAGGATCATCGATCCCGAATCGTCGCGAGATCCGTCGAGTACGGGTGGTCGGCGACAGACCACTAGCGGGGTTTGACCATCCTCATCGTCAACGGATAACGATACATCTCACCGTTCGCAGCTTTGACCGCCGCGATGATCGCCATGACCAATTGGAAGATGACGACGGCGGCGATGAGAAGAATCCCGATCAGAACGAGGACCAGAATCCCAGAGATGATGAGGTATATGAGTATCGAGAGCTGAAAGTTCAAGGCCTCCCTGCTGTGATGCTCC
>JAZFUH010000179.1:0-16930 GCA_036447125.1 Acidimicrobiia bacterium
AATATCTTCGTTGCACAGGACAGGTACGAGTCAGTCGTCAGTGGGAAGAGCCCAGCCCTTCTTCTCCATGAGTTGGTGCATGTTGATCAATGGCGTAGGGAGGGCGGCGTCGCCTTCATGAGTCGTTACGCGACTGAATACATCCGGTACCGAATGATCGGCCTTGACCATCGCACGGCATACTGCTCCGTCGGTTTCGAAGTTGCGGCGTACGACGCATCGGAGCGAGTGTACAGGGACGTGGCGTGACTCCACCGTCTCCCCCCGCCGGCTTTCTGCCGGTGGCGAATTGGCGATATTGGGATGTCATCGTTGTTTTCTTCACCGGAGCGATCGGCTCAGTATTCGTTGCAGCCGGAGTCGTCGCTTCGGGCGCAGATCCACTCGCTCCGCTGCCATTCTCGCTGATCTTCGGGGCCCAGGTTGCCTTCAGCCTCGCGATGGTGTGGTTCCTGTCACGGTCCCGCGGCTCAGGATCCCTGGCTGCAGACGTCGGGCTGATCGTCAAGCCTTCTGACTGGTGGGGTGTCTTTGCAGGAATGGGTCTCCAGGTCGCGATCGCGATCATGACGGCACCGATCATCGTGTGGTTCTGGCCCGATGGACCACCCACCCAGGGCGTTGCGGGAGTCGCCGAATCCTCCGAGACATTCATGGAACAAGTCGCTGTGCTTGCGGTAGTCGCAGTCGGTGCCCCCATCATCGAGGAGATCATCTTCAGAGGAATGCTCCTGTCGATCCTGTCTAGATCGCTGAGCATGTGGCCGGCGATCCTCATCTCAGCAGCGATCTTCTCTGCAGTGCATCTTCTCGACCCTGACGCCCGTGCGGTTGTTCCGGGACTATTTCTACTCGGCATAGCGCTTGGTTGGGTCACCCGCCGCCGAGGAGACCTGTCGCTGGCCATAGCGATGCACTCGGGCATCAATCTGCTTGCAGCCATCACGCTGCTCTATGGGGACTCGATCCTCAAGTGGGCGGAGCTTCAGGTCGAACAACTCGAAGCAGTTGTCCACCTGATTGGTTAGCACCCAGGTATCCGCGTTCAGCAGTTGCGTGTCCCCGAGAATGTGGGGACACGGGGTCATGGAACCCTTGTTCGGTGATCGGCCGGGTGATATATCTACGGTGCGGCGCGGTGTGTGGGGAAATCGATGTCATCCAGCTCGACGAACCTGACGGTGACGGTGGCCGGCGTTGCGGCACTATCTGTGGTCGCGGGTGCGATCTGGTTCGGGTTGGGCGCTTCTCCATCGGCACCGGCTCTCTTGGACGATCCGGCTGGGGTGACTCCAAGGGGAGTGTTGGTCCGTGTACATGTTTCCGGTGCGGTCTCTGCACCTGGCGTCGTCGAGCTACCGACCGACGCGATCGTTGCGGATGCGGTTCGAGCCGCGGGAGGAGCGACGCGTACCGCCGATCTCACCGCCATCAACCTCGCCGCTGGAGTACGCGCCGGAGAGATGATCGTCGTTCCCGACACTCGGTCCACGGGGTCTCTGTATGGAACCGCAACCGATTCAGGGATCGATCTGAACTCTGCGAGTGCATCGGACCTCGAATTGCTTCCCGGCGTCGGACCGGTCCTTGCCGAACGAATCGTTGCGTTCAGGACCGAACGTGGCCCGTTCCTCACGGTCGAAGATCTCCTTGGCGTGCCCGGAATCGGTGAGTCGAAACTCGCTTCGATGAGAGATGCCATCGCCCGTCCGTGAGAATCGAGGTATCGACGCCGGGTCGATGGTGTCTACTCGCTGCGGTCTCGACGTGGGCAGGTGTTGTTGGAGCGATCATCGAACCCTTCGGGGCTGGGATTGTTGCGCTCATCTGCCTCCTGGCTGCGATCCTCACAAAGCGGATGGTCATTGTTGTGGTCGCGATATTCGTGATCGCAGGTTCGCTTTCGGGCGTGGCCGCTGCGTTGCGAAGCGAAGCGATTGCGACAGCGGAGGTTCCCGAGGGGCGTGTGACGCTTATCGCGAGAGTCGCTGAGGAGTCCTCGGCCCGTTCCTACAACCGGGCCGTGATCGAGCCGCTGATGCTCGACGGACTTCCGTGGAATGGTCCCAGGTTGGCCGTATCCGGACTCGATCCGGGAGTACCGGTTGGTGCGACCGTGACCCTCGAAGGTGACCTCAGGCAGCGCGTCATGAGGGTGCGCGATGAGATCGTTGCCGGTGTCATGGAGGTCGATGAGATGGTCGCGATAACCCATCCGAGCAACCCGATCGTTCGAGTCGGAAACGCTGCAAGGCGTCATGTCACGAGTCTCTACGACACAGAAACGTCAACCGATGGACTCGTGCGGGGCCTTCTCATCGGTGACACGGATCTGCTCTCAGCGAGCGACGAGGAAGATCTCCGTCGTGCGGGGCTTGCTCACTTCATCGCCGTCTCTGGCTCGAACGTGGCGATGTTCCTGGTTGCCTGGTGGTTCCTCACAGCGCCCATAGCAGTGAGGCCTGTCCTTCGGGTCGCCGGCGGGGTCATCGGACTGGCCATATTTGCCGTCGTTACCAGGTGGGAGCCTTCTGTGATCCGAGCGTCTGTGATGGCCGCCACGCTGCTCATGGGAGGGCTCGTGGGAATCCCACTTGATCCCTGGATGGCACTCGGCACAGCGGTTACCCTGTTGCTGCTCGTGTCGGGACATCTCGCCTTGTCCGTCGGCTTTCAGTTATCTGTTGCCGCGACTGCGGGCGTGCTGGTCGGAGTACAAGCAGCGTCGGGTCGACGGCCCCGTTGGCTGTACCTGCCGCTCTTTGTAACCATGGGGGCTCAGATCGCCGTTGCTCCGATCATCCTTGCTGTCTTCGGCACGATCCCTCTCGTTGCACCTCTGGCGAATCTGATTGTCGGACCGATGGTCACTTTTACGACAGCCCTTGGAGCCCTGGCGTTGGTCGTTCCCATGGTGAAGCCGCTTGTCGATGCCGGTGCGAGCGGGATCCTGGCGGTCTCAAGCGTGGCGTCCTCGGGACCCCAGCTGGGGCTTGGGGCGATGATCGGTGTCTTGATCGCCGGAGCGGCGGCGACCTGGCGCCAGACGAGACCGCTTGGTGTAGCGGTCGTGGCGATTGCGCTCATGTGGGCGATGGCAACACCAACAGCGTGGCCCACCGAGCCAACGATGGTCGTGCTCGACATCGGCCAGGGTGATGCGATCCTGCTCCAGGATCCCTCCGGTGAAACGGTGCTTGTCGATGGAGGCGCTGAGCCTCGGGCGCTCGACCGTGCCCTCAGGCGAAACGGAGTACGTCGGCTCACACTCATCGTTGTCACCCACGGTGACGTGGATCACGTCGGGGGAGTCATCGAGCTGCTCTCGGCAGGCAGAGCGTCCGAGCTCTGGATACCCGCCCATGCTGATGACGGTGCGCTTCTGGTCCAAGCCGCCGAGGCGGCTCGGCGTGGAGGCGTCGATGTCATCGAGGTTGAGCAAGGTCGGAGCCTCTCTCTGTCGAGCATGCAGATAGATGTCATGGGACCCTTGCGCAGATACGCGGCAGAGAACGACGGTTCCGTGGTGTTGTGGATCACATCTGGGCGAAGCGTCTTTCTCGGCGGCGATGTCGAGGCCGTCGCCCAGCGTGATCTTCCTCCCCTGAGACCGGACATCATGGTTGTGCCGCACCACGGGTCTCGGTCCACAGATCTGGGGTGGCTTGCGCGGACCGTCGGAGAGATGGCGATCCTGTCATACGGAGACAACCGATACGGACATCCCAACAGTGAAGTGTTGGCGGTGCTCGAAGATGCCGGCACCGACTTGCGACACACGTATCTCGATGGTGACATCGTGATCGGTCTTGGAGCAACGCCTTGAACCATGCGCGGGCTAAGTTTGTGAGCCATGGGTTGGTACGCAATCACGGGACCGAAGAACGCGGGTCCGTCCGAACGTGAACGCATGTTCGCGAGAGCGTCAGAGATCCTTGTCGAAGCCGGTGTCGACTCGCCAACCCGGATAGACGTGCCCCAGAAGGGGAGCGGCTCATCAGATGACACTGGGACGATGCGAGACGACATCCAGACCATCATCCCTGCTCTCCAATCCGGGTCACTGTTCGGTGGAACAATCGGCGTGCTCATCGCCGATGCGAACCATCTCCTGAAGGTTGAAGCCGACACCATCGCGGAGCTCCTTGAAAGCGCCGATCAGACCCAGGCCGTGGCCGTATTCGTCTCGATGGGGGCGCTCCCCGCAGCCATTCGCGATGCCGTGAAGGCATCTGGTGGCCTCGAGAGGATCAAACAGTTCAATGAGCGCGATGCAGCTTCGTGGCTCGCCGATGAAGCAAAGCAGCGAGGTCTTCGCGTCGACCAGGCAGCTCGAAGCGAGCTTCTCAGCCATTTCGGTTCGAACACGGCAGCCATGGCGAGGGCGCTCGACCAGCTCTCTGTTGGTGGATCGACGATCTCCGCTGAAGACGTGAAGAACCGGTTCACGGCCAGGCCGGACGAGCCGATGTGGTTCCTCGGTGACGCGATCATGTCTGGGAACCATCGAGAGGCTCTGCGCAGGCTCTCGGACTTCCTTGAGCACCAGCATCCGCTCATCTTGCTTTCGTACCTCGAAGGAGAGGTGAAGAAGCGCTCACTCGCCGCGATTGCTCCGGACTATGAAAGATTCGCAGAGTGGGCCGGAGCCAACCCGGACTCGTATGCGACGAAAAAGATCTGGCAATCGAAGAACCGTGCTTCTACCCAGGGTCTTGCGAAATCGGTGCGTGCGCTTGCAAAGGCAGACCTCACGCTCAAGACCCAACCGGAGGCAACACATCGGGTGACACTCGAGCGGTTGACCGTTGCAATGTGCAGGTGGATGGGGTAGGGATCTTGTCCGCAGGCGGACAAGATCTCGGTCTACGGTTTACAGTTTCCGGTTTGCGGTACGCAGGTTCCGACACCGTAAACCGTGAACCGTGAGCGATGAACTCCCAGGGTTTCAGTCGTCGGTCACATGTCGCCCTGTTGGCCTCTTCTCCGCGGTATGGGCGATCCGGTTCGCCATTCTTCTGAAGATCGGTGCGTGGAATGGCAGCAGCAACCACCAGTAGAGTCTTCCTGCGAGACCCTTCGGGGCGAATCGGGCGACCTGGATCAGCCGAGAACCATCGCCGTGCGGTTCGACTGACCACCCGAGCCACGCCGTTCCAGGGACCTTCATCTCAGCTCGCAGCGTCAACCTTCGCCGCTCCGGGTTGATGTCGGCGACGCGGAAGAAGTCGAGAGCCTCTCCGGGTCGCAGCTCCTCAGGATGTCGTCTGCCTCTGCGTAACCCGACGCCACCGATGAGTCGATCGAACCATCCTCGCAACACCCAAGTCCAATTCATCGTGTAGTAACCCACGTCTCCACCGATGCGGGTCACCGCCCAGAACAGATCATCGGCTGGGGCTGTCGAGTCGGCGACTCTTCGGTCGATCTCCATTTTGGCACCCGACCAGGCGGGATCACCGGGCAACGGTGCCGCAGGTGCGGTCAAGGCATCGGACCATCGTGTCTCAACATCGAAATCGGAGATTCGAACAAGCGCCTTGCGCAGTGCTTCCCTGTAGGGCATCATGTCCGCCGGATCGAATCCCGGCACAGATGCCCTCGTCACAACAACGTCGTTGAGCAGACTTTCGATGAGCGGTCGTGCTACTCCAACCGGTAGCGGTGTGGCCAGCCCGACAAGGAGCGGTGACAGACGAGAGCTGAAGATCGGAAGCGGTACGACCGGACGTTTCCTCAACCCTGCGACCTCGGCATATGTCTGCATCATCTCTTCGTATGTGAGGATCTCGGGTCCGCCAATGTCGTAGATCCCGGGTGCCAGATCGGGATTGTCCATGACAGCGATCAGGATCTCGAGAACGTTGCGCACGGCGATGGGCTGGCATCGCGTTCCGACCCACCTGGGCTTCATGATGACCGGGAGCACCTCTGTCAGGTGGCGGATCATCTCGAACGACATCGAACCTGACCCGATGATCACTGCGGCACGGAGTTCAACAACAGGTGTCCGACCCTCTGCCAGGATCCGGCCAACCTCATGTCTGCTGGCTAGGTGCTCGGAGAGCTCCTCGTCATCGGCGCCGAGCCCACCCAGGTAGATGATGCGTTGAAGACCCGCTCGATCTGCTGCCTCTGCTAGATTCCGCGCCGCTCTCCGGCCTTGCTCGGCGAAGCTCCTCGGCGATCCCTTCATGGCGTGGATCATGAAGTACGCAACGTCACATCCGCCGAGGGCACCTCCGAGGCTCTCCGGGTCGAGGGCATCTGCCTCCACGACTTGAACCCTGTCGCGCCAGGGGTCGAGGACCAGTTGAGCCGGGTCGCGTGACATACACCGCACCTCGTGGCCTCGGTCAAGGAGCCGAGGTACGAGACGACCTCCGATGTAGCCTGTGGCGCCAGTGACAAGAACGTTCACGAAACCGAATCTAGCAACGAGGAAGGGTTGACGGTCTACGGTTCACGGTTTACGGAAACGTACTGACCGTGAACCGGGAACCGTCAACCGTGAACTATTCGATCAGCCCCGATAGGGGCGAATCGATAATACGTGGTATGTGAAGGTTCCGCCGGGGGCTTCGTAGTCGACGTCGTCGCCTGCCTCTGCTCCGAGGAGCGCCGCACCAAGGGGGCTGTCAGGTGAAGCGAGATGTAGCCCCGGAACCTTGTTCTCTGACGCTGCGATGAAGAAATCCATCTCATCACCGTCGTCATCAATGATCGTTACCACTGAACCGATGGTCACGACATCGGAGTCACCGATCTCGAGGATCCCCGCATTGTCGATGATGTGTTTGAGCTGACGAATCCGGGCCTCCATGAGACCCTGATCGTTCTTTGCAGTGTCGTACTCCGAGTTCTCTTTGAGATCTCCGTGGGATCTCGCCTCAGCGATGCGTGCCACGATCTCATCGCGGCCCGTCGTCGTGAGATGCTCAAGCTCGTCCTGCAGATTTTGGAGAGCAGCAGGTGTGAGAAGCGTGCCTTCGATTTCGGTCATGAAAGGCTACGCGAGGATCGAGCGCACCTGCGCCGTGAGACGGGATTTCCGCCGCGAAGCGGTGTTCCTGTGAAGAACACCCTTGGTGACTGCCATGTCGATCCGCTTCTGAGCGAGCTTCAGAAGCTCCTCAGCCTTGTCTGTGTCGCCGGCTTCGGCAGCGTCAATCGCCTGCTTGGCACGTGTCTTGAGTTCGGACCGAATTGCGGAGTTCCGCTCGTTGAGCCGAATGTTCTGCCGGTTGCGCTTGATCTTGGATTTGATATTGGCCATAACGAAAAGAACCTCACGAGGTGGGTGGGAATCGACATGAGGATAGCACCAGAGCCGGATAACGGTACACTCAGGTCTCCACCCGCCGGAGATGCACATGGATCAGTCGCGCATCCGAAACTTCAGCATCATTGCTCACATCGACCATGGCAAGTCCACGCTGGCTGATCGCCTGCTGGAACGCACAGGTGCGATCTCTGCGCGAGACATGCGCGAGCAAGTTCTCGACGAGATGGATCTCGAACGCGAACGCGGCATCACGATCAAGGCGAACGCGGTTCGGATCGACTACGAGGCCGACAACGGCGAGCAGTACGAGTTCAACATCATCGATACACCCGGCCACGTCGACTTCTCATACGAGGTTTCGAGGTCTCTTGAAGCCTGCGAGGGGGCGCTCCTCCTGGTTGATGCATCCCAAGGCGTTGAGGCCCAGACACTCGCAAACGCCCATCTCGCGATCGAGAGCGGTCTTGAGGTGATTCCGGTCGTCAACAAGATCGATCTCTCCGCCGCAGATCCCGAGCGTGTCGCCAGCGAGCTCGTGAACATTCTCGGTGGAACCGAGGACGAGGTCGTGCATGTGTCAGCCAAATCGGGCATGGGCATCGATGAGCTGCTCGAGGCGATCATCAAGAATCTCCCCGAACCCGAAGGGGAACCCGATTCACCGCTTCGCGCGCTCGTATTCGATTCCTACTACGACACCTATCGCGGCGTTGTGGCCCTCATACGAGTTGTTGATGGTGCGCTCACCGAGGGTGACCGGATCAGACTCATGGCGCCCGGCAAAGATCTCGATGTGGACGAGGTCGGCGTCAGGAGGCCGACGATCGAGCGGACGGGTCGCCTTGGTTCGGGCGAGGTCGGCTATCTCATCACAGGTGTGAAGGAGATCGACCTTATTCGTGTCGGTGATACCATCACCCACGCAGGCAATCCCGCAACCCATGCACTTGAAGGCTATGCAGAGCCGAAGTCGATGGTCTTCTCAGGTCTGTTCCCGACCGATGGTGACGACTTCGAGAAACTCAGGGAGGCGCTTGACAAGCTCAGACTCAACGACTCGTCATTGCTCTACCAACCCGAGACGAGCCGAGCGCTCGGTTTTGGCTTCCGGGTTGGATTCTTGGGGCTGCTCCATATGGAGATCGTGAGGGAGCGGCTCGAGCGCGAGTACGACCTTGATCTGGTGGCAACAGCGCCATCAGTCGAGTACAGGGCGAATCTCGTGAATGGCGCACAGCAGATCGTTCAGAGTCCGCAGGATCTCCCGGATCCTGGTGCTCTTGCTTCGATCGAGGAGCCCTATGTGAAGGTGATGATCATCACACCTTCCGAGTACATCGGGACGGTCATGGAGCTCGTTCAATCCAAGCGGGGCGAGATGGGAGAGATGAACTACCTCAGCACCCAACGTGTCGAACTCCACTATCTGATGCCGCTCGCAGAGATCGTATTCGACTTCTTTGACATGCTGAAGTCGCGTACTCGGGGATATGCCTCGTTGGATTACGAGCCGGCCGATTATCGACCGTCGGACCTCGTGAGAGTTGACATCCTGCTCAACGCTCTACCGGTTGACGCGTTTTCGACGATCGTGCATAGGGACAGGGCCTACACATACGGGCGTGCGATGGTGCACAAGCTGCGTGAGCTGATTCCACGTCAACTGTTCGACGTTCCGATCCAGGCTGCGATCGGTTCGCGCATCATCGCAAGGGAGACGGTCAAGGCGAAGCGCAAGGACGTGACGGCAAAGTGCTACGGCGGTGATATCACGCGAAAGCGAAAACTCCTCGAGCGCCAGAAAGAGGGCAAGAAGCGAATGAAGATGGTCGGAAGCGTCGAGGTGCCCCAGGAGGCGTTCGTTGCGGCACTGAAGATCTCGGAAGACTGATCCGTGTCCGGGTACCGGCCAGATAGCCCCGTGCTCGCTGATATTGCAGCCGACTGGAAGTCTGCGTACGTTCACGTGCCGTTCTGCCGTCGACGCTGCCCGTACTGTGATTTTGCGATCGTTGACGAGTCCATTGGCGGTTCACTCGATCATGACGCGTATGTCGATGCGCTTGTTGCCGAGATCGGCATGGAGTCAGACTTCGGTCCCCTCGACGCGGTCAATTTCGGCGGCGGAACCCCGTCACGCCTCGATTCCGGACAGCTTCGTGTGGTCATCGATGCGTTGTCTGGCCGCTTCGGTCTCAAGAGCGACGTCGAGGTGAGTCTTGAGGTGAACCCGGAGGATTGGACAGAAGAGTTAGGACGAGGTCTGGCGGATTCGGGTTTCACACGGGTCTCGATCGGGGCGCAATCGTTCGACCCCGATGTGCTCGAAGCTCTTGGACGACTCCACACGGTCGACATGATCGAGGCGACCGTCCAGGGTATGCGAGCTTGCGGGATCCGATCCGTTGGGATCGATCTCATTTTCGGGCATCCGTGCGAGACAGACGGGTCGTGGGTTCGAACGATCGATCAGGCAATGGAGATCGGGGTCGATCACATCTCGACATACTCTCTCACCGTCGAGGCAGGCACGAAGCTTTCGAGAGACATCACCGCGGGCGCACCGGCGCCTGACGATGATGTGCAGGCTGATCGCTATCAGCGATTCGAAGACGTCTCGCGGGATGACGGCTTCGTGCGGTACGAGATCTCGAATCACGCAAGACCCGGTCATGTCTGCAGATACAACCTCGCAACATGGGCTCATGGCGAGTATGTGGCCTTTGGCATCGGCGCCCACGATCACCGCTTTGGGGTGCGGTCCCGCAACCACCGCAGGGCCGACCGGTACATGGAGGCCATCTGCGCCGGTGAGCGGCCGCGGCTCGCAACAGAGCACCTCACTCCCCTGGAACAGGAACGGGACCGACTCATGGTTGGCCTGAGGCTTGCAGCGGGCACGCCCATGACGCCGGTCGCAGAGCGATTTGCAGCATCCGATGAGGGCAACCGGCTGATCGACGCCGGGATCATCGAGGTTCGGTCCGGTCGCCTGTGCGTCATCGAACCGATGATGACCGACGCAGTCATCAGAGAAGTGTTATCAGTCTCCGCGGCAGTGCACTAACTTTCGGTACATGCTCGACGATCGTAGATCCCAAGTTCTCAAAGCCCTTGTTGAGGAATATATCCGCACAGGTGAGCCAGTCAGCTCCCAGTCGATCCTCGGGCTTGGAACCCTCGACGTGTCCTCTGCGACGATCAGGACCGATCTTGCCCAGCTCGAGTCCTACGGTTTTGTGATCCAACCCCACACTTCATCCGGTCGGATCCCCACCCATCAGGGCTATCGGTTCTACGTTGATCACCTCTCCCCATCGAAGCTACGCGTTGCGACACGGAAACAGATCGACACCTTCTTCCAGCAGGTGCACAGACAGATCTCTGAGGTTCTTCGTGAGACCTCCACGCTTGTGAGCGAACTGACGACGTACCCTTCTGTCGTCGTTGGCCCGACACCGACAGAAGATGTCATCAAGGACATCAGGCTTGTCCCCCTTGGTGGCACCATCGTTCTTGCAGTGGCGATCGCTGAGTCGGGGCGCGTGTATCAGGAGTTCGTCGACACGGGCATTGCACCGGATGATGACACGCTCGAAGACGCCGAACGTCTGATAGCTGCTGCGTTCCAGGGTAAATCTCTCGCCGATCCCGAATCTGAGAGACTCACCGCTTCGGATCTTCCCGCCATGGTCAAGCGCATCATTGCCCCGGTGAGCGACCAGCTTGCCAGCAACACGCTTGGGATCAGTGAGGTGTACGTCGGTGGCTCAAGTCAGATGGCGTCGTTGTGGAGCGACCTCTCCATGGTCAAGCACCTGCTCGAAATGCTCGACGAAGAAGCAACGCTCATCGATCTCATGAGCGATGACACGGATGGGCTGCGGGTCCGTATCGGCCCAGAGTTCGGTGACGAGCCAGACCTGGCTGTGGTCACAACGACCTATCAGACACCATCGGGCTCCCGGGGACGCATGGGTGTCATCGGACCGATGCGGATGGATTATCGAAGGACGATTCGAGTCGTCGAACGCGTTTCTGAGGGACTCGAGAAGAGCTTCGAGGCCGATAAGTGAAGGATTACTACGGGATTCTCGGCATCGACAGAGACGCGAATGCTGAGGAGATCAAGAAGGCGTTCCGGAGGCTCGCAAGGGAGACCCATCCTGACGCGAACCCAGGAGATGCCGATGCCGAAGAGCGCTTCAGACAGGTCGCTGAGGCATATGAGGTACTCTCGGATCCCCAGAAGAAATCTCGATTCGACCGCGGAGAGTCCTTCGGCGGTCAGGACCTGTTCAGCCAGTTCGGTGGGCTCGAGGACATACTTCAGCAGTTCTTCGGTGGCGGCCTCGGCGGCTTCGGGAACGCAACTCGCGGTCCTGAACCAGGGAGAGACGTTGCAGTGAGGCTCGATCTCGACCTGATCCAGGCAGCCTTCGGCACTGAAAAGGACGTCACGTTCATGAGCAGAATCGAATGTCCGGCCTGTGACGGCTCCGGAGCAGAACCTGGTCATGGCCCCATCACATGTTCGAAGTGCGATGGTCACGGCAGGCTGCAGGTCGCGAGGCAGACACTTCTCGGAACGATGATGACTGTTGCGGAATGCCCCGATTGCTCTGGAACAGGGCAACTGATCGACCATCCGTGCAACGAGTGTCGCGGTGAAGGCAGGATACGAGGCGAGCGAGAACTCACTGTCGAGGTTCCGGAAGGCGTCGATACGGGCACGCGCCTACGTCTCAACCAAAAGGGCGGCGCCGGTCAGCGTGGTGCGCCGCCGGGAGATGTATATGTTGAGATCAGGGTGAGGCCGGACGACCGATTCCATCGAGTCGGTGACGACCTGCATCACCGGGTTGCCATCGGTTTCGCCGAAGCCACGTTCGGTACCGATATCGAGGTTCCTCTGCTCGAAGGCGGTACCGAGCACCTCGTGGTGCCGGCAGGCACCCAGCCCGAAACTGTGTACCGCATAGGGAAGAGGGGCGTCCCACGGTTGCAACGCAGAGGAAGGGGCGACCTTCTCGTGCACTTCGAAGTTCGCGTGCCGACCGAACTCGAAGAGGACGCCGAGGATGCACTGCGGTCCTATGCCGACATTCGGGGCGAGCGGCCGGCTCAGAAGAAACGTGGTCTGTTTCACCGATGAGACACGGCTCTGAGCGTACGCTCGCTGGGGCTCGCTTCCGAAGTCGGATTTCGGATTTCGGATTTCTGACTTCTGAGAGCGCAGCGTTCTGACTTCTGATTTCTGACTTCTGTCCCTCTTACTCCTTGCCACTCTGTGTAGCGGGGCAGTATCATGGAGTTACCATGTGCAGCGGCGAGGAGTGACTTCATGGAGTACAGCATGATGGTCGGCGAGCGGCTCAGAGCGATCAGGCTCCAGCGTGGCATGTCTCTCCAGGACGTGCACCGATCAACAGAGGGTGAGTTCAAGGCAGCGGTCCTAGGGGCGTATGAACGCGGCGAACGAAGCCTCTCTCTTCCCAGGCTGAAACGCCTCGCAGGCCATTACGAAGTGCCGGTGAGCCAGTTGCTCCCCGCGGATGACAGCTACGAGGTTGCGCCCACCTCAGCCAGTGGCGTTTCGATCGATCTCCGGCGCATCGATGCTCTCGACTCTGAAACATCCGCGGTCATCGAACGGTTCCTGCAGCGCATCCAAGTGCAGCGGCAGGACTTCAACGGGAAGGTCCTGACCATTCGTGCATCAGACGTTGCAGTGCTTGCGATGATGCTCGATGTTGCCGATCTCGATCTCGTCGGGAAGCTCAAACACGAACACGCCTCTCCCCGAGATCCGATTCGCTGACGAACCCCTCGGCTACAAGGGGTGCAGCGATATACTTGCGTCATTCCAATCGCGCTATCCAGAAGCCAGAGTCGCCAGGACAACGAGGAGCTAGGCGTTGACCTACCCCCCCGATACTGAAGCAAGAGTGCGCGTTCCTTCCAACCACCTGATGGTCGAACTGTTGGGCACGAGGGACGTGCATCTTCGACGCGTCGAAAGGGCGTTCCCGAACGCCCGCCTCGTCGCCCGAGGCAACGAGATTGATATCACGGGCGATGAGCGCGAAATAGCGCTTGCACACACCGTGCTGGACGAGCTGCTTGTTCTGGTCCAACAAGGCCAGTCGCTCGACGCAGACAGAGTTGACAGGGTGATCGACATGGTGCGCTCGGACGTGCCACGGCCATCGGACGTGTTCACGGACTCGATCTCGGTGGGCAGAGGCAAGGTCGTCAGGCCAAAAACACTTGGCCAGAAGCGTTATCTCGATGCAATCAGGGAGAACACGCTCGTCTTTGGCATAGGTCCCGCCGGTACCGGCAAGACATACCTCGCCATGGCTACGGCCGTTGAGACACTCCTCACGGGTGGTGTGCGACGCATCATCCTCTCTCGCCCCGCGGTCGAGGCAGGGGAGCGGCTCGGATTCCTCCCGGGCGATCTTGCTGCAAAGGTCGATCCCTATCTCAGACCCCTGTATGACGCCCTCTATGAGATGCTCGGCCCGGAACAGACCGGTAGGCTCATGGATCAGGGAACGATCGAGATCGCACCGCTCGCCTACATGAGGGGCCGAACGCTCAACGATGCATTCATCGTCCTCGATGAAGCTCAGAACACGACCCCTGAGCAGATGAAGATGTTCCTCACCAGGCTCGGGTTCAATTCCAAGATGGTGATCACAGGTGACGTGACCCAGATGGACCTTGGAGACGGACGTCCTTCCGGTCTCAAGGTCATCCGAAGCGTTCTCCACGGCCTCGACGGCGCGGGATTCATAGAACTCACCGGAGACGATGTCGTTCGGCATCGAATCGTCGCTGCGATCGTGCAGGCCTACGCCAAGTACGAGTCCGAGCAGAAGAACCGTTCATGAACGGCTGGATCGTCAGGAACAAACGTACCGTGAACTTCGGTGTCCTGCTGGTCACGATCGTTGCGGTCTCGGTGATCCTCGCTCTCGGATATGAACGTGAACCCGAGGTTGGACCCGATCTCGCGGCGGGACAGCCGTCCCCTGAGACCTTCGTGGCGACCCGCTCCATTGAAGATATAAGGGATCCTGACAAGACCGAGGCTGCCCGACGGACGGCAGAAAACAACGTTGTTGCCCCGTACACGATCAATCGTGCCGCCGACCAGGGCGTGCTGAACTCGATCAACCTCTTCTACGCAGAGCTGGATAACGGCGCGTTCCTTGACCCACCCCCGACGACAACGTCGACCTCGACCACTACGGAGGCTCCCGAGGAGACGACCACGAGCGTGGTTGAAGGCGAAATAGCAACAACAACCGTCCCGAAAACCACCACTACGACAGTGCCCGAGACAACCACGACAACACTTCAACGCCGCAGCACTGAGGACCGGGTTCTCATCCTCCTCCAGGACAACGCGATCCTGACCGAGGCCACTGTTCAGCAGTTCGTCGATCTGCACGAAAAGGATCTCGACCGGATCGCGGACGACGAACCGTCTGTCTTCCCTGAGATGCAAGCGATTTCCATACGATGGGCGTCAGATGAGCTCTCGGTCGGAATCAGGAGTTCAACCGATCTCAACCAGGTTCAGCAGAAGTACCTCAACCCGACAACACGACCGGCCATATCGATTGTTGGTCTGTCTGAAAGAGATCTCGAAGATACGAGGGAAGCCATCGCGAGTCTCGTCGCCAGACGCCTCCAAATCAACGAGGCCGTCGACGAGACACAGTGGGCAATCGACAAGCAAGACGCGAGAGATGCTGTTCCCGAGCAGACAACGAGTTTCTCGGGGGGCGATACGATCGCTGAGAAGGGTGCACTGCTGACCTCGGTGCAGTTCACAGCGATCCAGGAGCTCGGTCTCTATGTGCCCGAGGTCACAACAGCGGTGCCCCTGGCTGCCTTGATCGTCTTCGGGATCATCAGCATTCTCATTCTCGTTTTCCTTCTTGCGAAGATCGCTCCGAAGATCCTCGACCGACCTCGGCGTGTCGCGCTCATGGGGATCATCCTGATCCTCAGTGCGGCGGCCTCGCGCATTCCGGAGATCGTTTCCGGATCGGACCACACCATCGGCTACATCATCCCTGCGGTCGCGATCGGTGTCATGACGGCGATCCTCTTCGATCAACGCACGGCGTTGCTCCTCGCCATTCCTGTCGCCGGTTTCACAGCGATTTCAACAGGAGACATCGCGTTCACGGTCTATGCAGGTATCGCCGCGGCCATTCCCCTGGCATTCGTGTCCAGTGTTTCGACAAGATCGCAACTCCGGTTGTCCGTCTTCGGCTCCGCAGCTGTGGCAGCGCCCGTGGCTGCTGGGCTCGAGTACCTCTTCAGCGCGGATCACACCCTGGCCATTGCCACCCAGGCCGGCGCCTGGGCATTCGTCGGTGCGGTCATCGGTGGGTTCATCGGTCAGGGCCTTGTCTCGTTCTTTGAGAGCGCCTTCGGGATCACGACCTCGTTGTCGCTGCTTGATCTTCTCGACCGCAACCATCCCGCTCTCCAGCTCCTCGAGGAGAAGGCTCCCGGCACTTTTAACCACTCGATGCTCGTCGGTTCGATCGCGGGGAAGGCTGCGCGCTCGATCGATGCCGATCCGCTCCTCGCACAGGCGGCTGCGTGGTATCACGATCTCGGTAAGACGGAGCATCCGCAGTACTTCGTCGAAAACCAGCTCGGCTACAACCCTCACGACCAACTGGAGCCGCAGGAATCGGCAGAGCTCATTCGTGCCCATGTGACCGAAGGTCTGGTGCTCGCAAACCAATACCGCATCCCGGAGGAAGTTGCGAATGGCATTCGAATGCATCACGGCACCAGCCTGATGCGCTATTTCTACCACAAGGCGCTCTCGAGGGATCCAGACATCGACCCCGATGCGTTCCGACATAACGGTGAGAAGCCGACCCGAAAAGAGATGGCGATCGTGATGATCGCAGATGCAACCGAGGCCGCGGCGAGGGCATACGCCCAAAGCGAGCAGCCGACAGAGGAAGGTTTGTTGAAGCTTGTGGACACCATCGTTTCTGAGAAGCTCGACGATGGCCAATTCGACGAATCGTCACTCACATTCGGAGAGTTGACGACCATAAAGCGAGAGGTCGTCGCAGCGCTCTCTGCCTACTACCACGCAAGGATCGAGTACCCGGATTTCCCCGAACTGCCACCAGAGGTGTTATGAACGTTGACGTCTCGGCGGCGAGCCGTACCGACATCAACGAGAGCGAGCTTGCAAAATTTGCTGCTTCGATCCTCGAGCGCGAATCGGTCGATCGTGACTCCACGCTATCGATTGCCTTCATCGATGGGCATGCGATGGCTCAGTTGAACGCTGATCACATGGGCAAGACAGGACCAACGGACGTGCTGTCATTCCCGATTGAAGATGCGGCTCCAGATCTACCGCCCTTCCGTGACGCGACGGGACCACCACTCGACCTCGGCGATATATTCATCTGTGGCGACGTGGTCGAGGCCCATGCCGATGAGCTTGGAGTATCGTTCGAGGGCGAGCTCCATCTGATGGTTGTGCATGGCGTTTTGCACATTTTGGGGTGGGATCACCAGACTGACGCAGAGGCAGAGGCAATGGAAGCAAGAGAAGCGGAACATCTGGCTGCGATTGGATTCGAT
>JAZFUH010000180.1:0-8788 GCA_036447125.1 Acidimicrobiia bacterium
TCCCAGCACGACGAAGAACAGGACTATCGGGATGAGGGCCATAGTGGCCGAGCCCGACGTCCGGGCGTGGTAGCTGATGATGAGTCCGCTCACCACGGACAGGATGCCTATTGCCCCTGCCGTGATCATCATCGTCGGTACGCGGCGAACGAGAAGTGCCGCAGTCGCCGGTGGACCGACCAATAGCCCGAACACGAGCAGCGTCCCGACCGTCCGAAATGAACCGACGATCGAAAGTGTGATCAGTACGAGCAGTATGCCATGGGTCAACCGCGGTTTGAGCCCGAACAATTCTGCCTTCTGTTCGTTGAACGCAAGGACGAGCAGCCGTCGATACAGAAACATCGTTCCACCGACTGCCAGGGCAACAACAACACCGAGAACAGCGATATCGGATGTGGACACGCCAAGGGCATTCCCGAACAGGATCGCGTTGAGCGTTCCACTTCCATCGTCCGTCGTCGAGATCAGGATCACGCCAAGTGCGAGCATCCCCGCGAACAGCAAACCAATGCCTGTGTCCTCCGAGAACTCCGTCTGGCGGTGTACGAAGTTGATCCCCGCCACCATGACGAGTGCAGCAATGGCAGCCCCGATGAGGACGTTGAAGTCGAACAACACCGCAAGAGCGATACCGGGGATCACGCCGTGGACAAGGGCATCACCGAGGAACGTCATCCCGCGGATGACGACCCACGTGCCCACGACCGCAAACACGATCGCGGCCAGAGAGCCAGCCACCAGGGCGCGCTGTTGGATACCGAGGGCAAACGGGTCTAGTAGCCAGTCCATCTCGGGGCCACGCTAGCGAACAATGGGGAGCCGTACGCCAAAGGGGTGGTCCGTCGAATGTCACATGACCCGACCAAGAAGAACACCTGTCCACCGATGTCGGCGATGCGTAGGCTTGGATCCGAGCCCTCTCTAGGCGAGGGCCGCAGAGCACTTCGGGAGGTGCAGCCATGACCGACCATCCAAATCTCGAGATAGCCCGCGCCGGGTATGAGGCGTTCGCCCGTGGAGACATGGAGGCAGTGAGCGAAGTCTTCTCGGACGACATCGTATGGCACTCCGGCGGGAACAACATCCTGACCGGAGACTATGAAGGCAAGGAAGCAGTCTTCGGCTTCTTTGGTGTGCTGATGCAGGAGACCGGGGGTACCTTCAGCAACGACATCCACGACATGCTCGCCAACGATGATCATTGTGTTGCTCTCGTGACCGCCACGGCAACCCGCGGCGACAAGTCATTCGAAGGCAATGTGGTCCACGTGTTCCACATGCGTGACGAGAAGATGACCGAGTTCTGGTCCTTCGCTGAGGATCAGGACCTGTTTGACGAGTTCTGGGAATAGCCCGGATGTGACTGCAGAGAGCCCGGCGCGAATCGGGCTACCTATGCCTCGATTATCGTGAACGAGTTGATCGTGACCGGGTCATGTGGACGATCCTGGGCTCCGGTCGGTGCGCCTGCGATGGAGTCGACGACATCCATGCCATCGGTGACCTCTCCAAAGATGGTGTAGGCATTCGGCAGGCCGTAGTCGGTGTGCATGATGAAGAACTGCGAGCCGTTCGTGTTCGGACCTGAATTCGCCATGGCGAGAGTGCCTCGCTTGTAGCTTGTCTTTGAATGCGTCTCGTCGCGGAACTTATATCCGGGACCGCCACGACCGGTACCCGTTGGGTCGCCACCCTGGACCATGAACCCGGGGATGACCCGGTGGAAGATGACATTGTCGTAGAAGCCGTCCTTCCCGAGAAAGAGGAAGTTGTTGACCGTTTGTGGTGCGTCAGCCGCATATAGCTCGATGGCGATTTCGCCGGCGCTTGTGTGCAGAACCGCTCTGTACGCTTTCGACAGATCGATCGTGAGATCTGGTGCGGTTTCGTATTGCTGAGCCATGATTACTCCCGTTCAACGTGGATCATCCGAGGGACTGTCAAGCAGAGACACTGCTCGGTTCTCTCCTAGAACCCGCGGCGTTTGCGTTTCTTGATCGACTTTGCTTTGAACGGCACTTCTTCGGGTGGTGGTTCCCAGGAGGCGAGATCGGCGAGTCGCTCATCGTTGGAGAACATCTTCACGATCGGGATGTTCAGGTCTGCCCTCCGTTGGATGCCAAGAACCTCGTTCACCTGATCCCATTCGACCAGAGTCACGACGAGGCCCTCCTCACCGGCACGGGCCGTCCGTCCGCTGCGGTGAAGGTAGGTCTTCGGGTCGTCCGGTGGATCGAAGTGGACAACCACATCGATGCCATCGATGTGGAGCCCACGAGCAGCAACGTTCGTGGCCACCAGAACGCGGACGTCTCCGGCCGAGAACCGACTCAGGGACTGCTCGCGCTTCTTCTGGGGGAGGTCGCCGTGGATCGGCGCGGCGACAACGTCGAGTTCTCGGAGATCTCGTGAGAGCCGGTCGGCTCCTGCCTTGGTTCTCGTGAAAGCGAGAACTCGATCATTGTGTCTCGAGATCTCCTTGACGACCTTGGCTTTGTCCATGTAATGGACCTTGAGGAACCGGTGCTCCATGCCGTCCACCGTCTCGGTGGGTGAATCGACCTCATGGCGCACGGGATCGTGCATATATCGATCGATGAGTTCCTGAACCTGGTGATCGAGCGTTGCCGAGTAGAGGAACGTCTGTCGTGCCTCTGGCAGGTGACTCATGATCGCTCGCACCTGGGGCATGAATCCCATGTCGGCCATCTGGTCGGCTTCATCTATGGTGACGATGCTGATGTCCTGGGGATCGAACGCCTTGCGCTCGATGAGGTCGATCAGACGTCCAGGGGTCGCTATGGCGATGGATGCGCCTGCTTTGAGAGCATCGATTTGTGCGCCCATGGGCGCACCGCCGTACACCGACACGGCAGCGAGACCCCTGAGTTTCAGGAAGGGCATCAGAGCTCGGGTTACCTGGAGCGCGAGTTCACGAGTGGGCACGAGGACAAGTCCTTGGGGTCGTCTCGGTTTCCCCTTCGTCACCTGCATGATCATCGGTAGGCCGAAGGCAAGGGTCTTGCCCGAGCCGGTCTCGGCCTTGCCCATGATGTCCTTGCCTCCGATCGCATCTGAGATCGTCAATTCCTGGATCGGAAATGGTGATGTGATGCCCTGGCGGTCAAGTTCATCGACGAGGTCCGCGTCGATGCCAAGTGCGGCGAATGTCGTCGCGTTTTCAGTGGTTTGGTCTGTAGTCATTCCCTGGGACGAGGTAGACGAGGTGTGCCCCATTGGAGAAGGTAGCTGCTCGGGGTCGGTAGTCCACGGGTTTGCGAAACCCGCAGGAGCGGATCACGGTATTCGCACGTCGTGTGTCGGTTATCGGTTCCTACCGTGGCGGCGGCCGATGGCGTAGGTGGTTGCAGCAAATATGGCCGCTCCGGAAGCTGCGGTGGTTCTCTTGATCACCTTCTTGCGTGTTCGGGAGAACTCCACGATCGGCCACCCCCTGTGGTACGCGATGGTCTCAAGGGCGTGGTCCGGATTGACAGCGACGGGATGGCCAACCAGTTCAAGCATCGGTAGGTCACCCGCCGAATCCGTATAGGCATATGACAGTGACAGGTCGTAGCTCTGCCGCTCGGCAACTCTTCTGATCGCTTCGGCCTTGCCCTCGCCGTAACAGAAGGGCGCACCGAGCTCCCCCGTGTAGACACCGTCGACGATCTCGGATACGGTTCCGATGCCTCCGGTCATCTCCATTGCGTCAGAGAATCTGCTCACGATCTCGACTGGCGAAGCCGACACGATGTATGTGTCTCTTCCAGCGTCGGTGTGAAGGTCGACGAGGCCTCGTGCCTCCCTTCTCACGTCGCTGAGCAGCTTCGGTATGACCTCGTCTGCGAGGTCGATGAACATCGAAACCGGCACGTCCTTGATGGCCGCAAGGATTCTGGACTTGACAGCCTCAGTCTTGTCATCTGACGCACCCGAGAGTTTGAACGTCACTGCCGATCCTGCATCTCTGAGCAGCTGGCCGGTTGGCATCAACCCCTTTCGATACGCAACCCAGCCGAATATGAACACGGAGGAGCCGCCGATGATCGTCCGATCGAGATCGAAGAACGCAGCTGCCCTATTCCCGCTCACGAGGGGGCGCCGATGTACTCGTCATCGATCGCGAAGAGCAGATCCGGTCCGTCTGTGACCCCGGCGAGTAGACCATGAACCTTCGGAAGGAGGTTGACGCCGTAGAACCGTGCGGTTGAGACCTTGGCAGCGAGCCATGGATCCGATCCGGCATCTGGCAGCGCTGCGAGGGCTTGGCGCGCCAGGTAATAGCCGCCCGCCAGCGTTCCGAGCATCTCCTGGTACGGAGTTGCACCGGCCATCCTTGCCCGGACATCATCGGACGAGTTCAGCCACTCCGTTGCCCTGCGCACACATTCGACCGCCGCAGCGAGTTGGATTCCCAGGTCTCCAAGCTCTTCGCCCCCCTCCTCAAGCGGTTTGTCGAGTGCGGCGATCTCGTCCAGGTAGTTCGAAATGACTGACCCGTTGTCCAAGGGGAGTTTCCGCAGGACGAGATCGAGCGCCTGGATGCCGTTCGTGCCTTCATATATCGGTGTGATCCGTACATCACGATAAAACTGTGCGGCTCCGGATTCTTCGATGAATCCCATGCCGCCGAGTACCTGTACCCCGATGGAGGCGATCTCGACGCCGCGGTCCGAGCACCAGGATTTTGCAATGGGCGTGAGCAGCGCGAGACGGTTTCCGGCCGCGGTGCGCGCAACCTCGTCCGGTGCATTGTGGTGCCTGTCCTCGGCGGCGGCTGCATCGTAAAGGAGGCAGCGCATGGCTTCCGTGTAGGCCTTCATCGTCATGAGCATGCGCCGCACATCGGCATGAGCGATGATGGGCGAGGACTCGGTGGATCCGACCGCCCTGCCCTGGATCCGTTTCTTTGCGTACTCAGCAGCGTGTTCGTAGGCCCGCTCGGCAACAGAGAGGCCCTCAAGCCCGACCTCGAGGCGCGCCTGGTTCATCATCGTGAACATGTAGCGCATGCCCTCGTTCTGCTCGCCAACGAGGTAGCCGGTTGCCCCATCGAACGACATCACACATGTAGGACTGGCATGGATGCCGAGCTTGTGCTCGATCGAAACGATCTCAACGGCATTGCGCTTCCCCGGGCTCCCGTCATCCTCAAGGATGAATTTCGGCACGACGAACAGCGAGATGCCCTTTGTGCCTGCGGGGGCGTCAGGCGTCCGGGCGAGGACGAGGTGAATGATGTTGTCCGTGAGGTCGTGGTCACCCCAGGTGATGAAGGTCTTTGAGCCGCTGATGGCATAGCTGCCATCCCCATTCCGCACGGCCTTGGTCCGCACCGCGCCAAGGTCCGATCCGGCTTCCGGCTCGGTGAGCACCATGGTTCCTGTCCACTCGCACGAGATCAACTTTGCGAGGTACTGATCGCGTAGCTCGCTGCTGCCGTGGCGTGTCAGCAGAGTGATGCCGCTGCCGGTAAGCATCGGGTTGAGCGAGAAGGCGAGGTTCGCGGATGCCATCATCTCTGAGATGGCGAGACCAACGGTTTTGGGGAACCCGTGGCCCCCGTACTCAGGGGAACCTGTCACCGCCGTCCAGCCGGCATTGACAAGCTTGCTCCACACCGGCTTGAACTCGTCCGGCGTGATGACATTGCCGTTGTCGAGGAAGGCGCCCTTCTCATCGCCGATCTCGTTCGTTGGCGCGAAGACCTCGGAGAAGAAGCGTGCGGCCTCATCGAGCACGCCATCGATCATGTCAGGATCGACATGGTCGAATTCCGGTAACGCGATGATCGACTCGATATCTGAAATCGTGTCGAGCGAGAAGCTGATGTCTCTTACAGGTGGTGTGTAGCTAGGCATCTGCTCAGAATAACGCACGCTCGGCTGACGCCCGCTTCCTGTAGCCTCCTGTGCATCCCCGATTCTGTGGAGTCTTCATGCGTCCGCGTCACATCATCGTTCTCGTTCTTGCCATCGGGCTGCTCGCGGCTGCGTGCGGAGCATCTTCTGATGACGTCGATCAGGTTGCGGATGGCGCAACGACAACCTCAGCGGGCGAGAGTGCAACTCAGACGACCGCGACGACCCGGGTCATCCCTGAGGAGGGCTTCGTCGTCCGGGACGGCGACCTGGTCGAGGTCCACTACGTCGGGACACTCGATGACGGTTCCCAGTTCGACTCATCTCGCGAACGAGGTGTGCCGTTCACCTTCACCGTCGGGACGGGTCAGGTCATCCCCGGCTTTGATGAAGGTGTACGCGGCGGCAGGGTCGGTGATGTTCGCACGGTACGTATCGATCCGGAGAATGCCTACGGCGAGTGGAGCGAATCGAATGTCATCGAGGTGCCCTTCAACCCCGAGCAGGGCGATGTGAAGGTTGGTGAGGAGGTCTTTCTCACCAGCGGTCAACCAGCCGTTGTGATCGCGGTCACCGAGGAGACGGTCACCCTCGACGCCAACCACCGATTGGCCGGTGAGGCGCTCACGTTCGAGATCGAGATTCTCGCGATCACGCGGGGTTAGGCGCCAACGTACCCTCCCATATGGCCTGGAATGTATCTGACGTCTGTGCGAGTTGGCGTGCCGTACCGACGGCGACGACTCGGCCCCGGTCCATCACGATGACACGGTCGGCCTGGGCGAGCGCTGCGTGACGGTGTGACACAATGAGCGTGGCGATGCCCTCTCTCGCTTCGTACAGCCGTAGCCAGAGGGTCTGCTCCGTCTCGACGTCGAGTGACGAGGAAACGTCATCGAGCACCAAGAGCTGGGGCATTCGGGTGAGCATGCGTGCAGCCGCCGACCTCTGGATCTGCCCCCCGGAGAGTCGAACGCCTCGTGGGCCGATGAGCGTTTCAAGTCCTTCGGGCATCAGCTCGATGTCGTGGTGCATCGTCGCGATGTGAATCGACTCGTCGAGTTGACCGTCCTCAAGAACCGCGCCGAGTACCAGGTTGTCCCTGAGAGACATCGAGAAGAGCCTTGGCACCTGGGGCGTGTAGGCGACTCTGGGCGGTATGAGGTACGTGGACGGATCCTCGACAACCTCCCCATTCCACCTGATCGTGCCGGCATCGCGCGGCAGGAGGCCGAGAACTGTACGCAGAAGCGTGGTTTTTCCCGAACCGATTCGGCCTGTCACGACAACGAACTCGCCGATCGCGATGTCAAGGTTGACGTTGTCGATGCCATTGTCCGAGTCCTTGTAGCGATACGAGAGGTTCCTCACCGAGAGCGACTCGAATCTTCCCGGATCGCCGGGTTGGGGTTCGGGCTGTGTTTCATCGTCGATTCCGAGATGGGTGCGATCGATGAGTCGCTGCCACGGTTCTCCCGACATGGAAGACGCCAGCCGTTCGACACTGACGCTTGCCTGTTTCGCCCGTGCGATGAACACTCCGTAGAAGTACGCGGATTCGCTGACGAGCTGGAGCAGGAAGACGAATAGCGCGAACTCACCGAGCGAGATGCCTGCCGATCCTGTTGCGGTGAGTCTTCCGGCCGCGAGCAGGAGAATGAGACCGGTACCGATGTTCACGGTGTTGCGAAAGACAGCGATGAGGACCGCGGTGAGCGTTCTGTCGCGCACCATCATCGTCTTGCGGACATCGTTCAGCTCCATGAAGTGCTTGAGCATGTGGGACTCAGCTCCCGCGACCTTCACCGACTGGGTCGCTGCGAACGTCTCGCCGAGGAACCCTGTGATCGCCTCGGTCGCATCCCGGGCCTGGACCCGATACCTGCGTACCAGACCGCCGGTCCGGTTGGAGACGATCCCGACCACGAGCACTGGTAGAGCGATGACGACGGTGATCACGGGATCTATCGACCACAGGATCGCGGCCGAAATGACTCCGGATACGAGTGCACCGACGAAGTCAACGAAGAGGTCGAACGGCTCGATCACATGCTCGACATCGTCCCGGAACCTGCTCACCATCTCGCCGGGTGTTTCGCTCGGTCCCGCCGCTCCGGGAAGCTCGTAGATTCGCACGAGGAGGTTCTTCCGGATGGTTGCCGCAGCCCTGAAGAGCAGAGAGCCGTGGTTGCGCATCGCCACGAAGATGAACACCGACCGGGTGAGCGCGTAGGCAAACAACGCGGCGACGAGCAGTGTCAGGGTGTTGACCTCCATCCCCTCGGTGAGCGCGTCGAAGTAGGCCGCCGACACCAGTCCGACGAGGATCGGCATCGTCCAGATAGAGATCCAAAGGAACAGCGCAAAGCTGTATCTGATCGGCTGCTGGCGGATCATCCGAAACATCACCCGGACGTAGGTAGGAGTTGGCGAGTCTGTCATACCAGGGCCTCCTCCATTCCCGTCGCAAGGAGACGTGAGAACTTCGATTCCGGGTCCGCCTCGAGAGCCACCCGCTCGCCGCACTCGATGACCTTGCCATCCTCAAGGATCACGATGTCATCCGCTCGCGAAACGGTGGCCAGGCGGTGAGCGATGAGAATCGCCGTCCGGTTCTCCAGTAGGTGATCAACTGCACGCTCAAGCAACGCTTCGGTTGCGGGATCAAGCCGCGAGGATGCTTCGTCGAGCACGACCACTCCCGGGTTCCGAAGGAACACGCGCGTGAAGGCGAGCAGCTGGGCTTGTCCAGCTGACAACCCCCCGCTACCTGACTCCAGCATCGAATCGAGACCAGCAGGAAGCGAGGCCAGCCACTCATCGAGTTCAAGTCTGTGGATGACGTCGAGCAGTTCGTCATCGGTGATCGAGTCGTTGAAGAACGTGAGATTGTCCCGCACGGTTGCTCGGAACAGTTGCAC
>JAZFUH010000181.1:0-4327 GCA_036447125.1 Acidimicrobiia bacterium
CCCGGCCGCGGCGCAGGTGATCCACGGCGATCTTCACCCTGACAACGTCCACGTGTATCGCAACCGACTCATCGGTCTTGACTTCGAGGACGTCACATGGGGCCATCGTGTGCAGGACGTTGCTATCACACTCTTCTATGAGCGTGGCCACGAAGGATACGACGACTTCCGTGTCGCTTTCGAGGAAGGCTACAGAACCGTCGCCGAGTGGCCTGTCAGCTATGACGGTGAGCTGGAGCACTTCATGGCCGCAAGGACGATCATGTTCGTCAACTACGTTGCAAACTTGTACGACGATCCGTCAGGCTATTACGACATCGCATTTCCCCGCCTCAATCACTTCCTCGAAACCTGGGCTACCTGACGATTGATCGTCGTCTTCGTCGGTCAATCCCAGTCGAGGATGACCTTGCCCGAGTTCCCTGAACGCATTACCTCGAGGGCGTCCTCGTATTCGGCCGCGGCAAAGTGGTGAGTGATGACCTTGGAGACATCGAGGCCGGTCTGGAGCATGGCAAGCATCTTGTACCAGGTTTCGAACATTCTCCGCCCATAGATGCCCTGAAGGGTGAGACCCTTGAAGACGATATCGCTCCAATCGATGGGCGCCTGTTTCGGCGGTATCCCGAGGAGGGCGATCTTGCCACCGTTGTCCATCGTTGAGATCATGTCGTGAAGCGCAGCCGGGCTGCCGGACATCTCGAGCCCGACGTCGAAGCCCTCCTTCATTCCTAGGTCGGGAATGACCTCGGCGACGCTTTCTCGCGTCACGTTGAGCTCACGATCCGCGCCCATCGTCTCGGCCAGTTCGAGTCGGTAGTCGTTGACATCGGTAACCACGATGTATCTCGCTCCCACGTGTCTGGCGATAGCAGTCGCCATCATTCCGATCGGGCCAGCGCCTGTGATCAACACGTCCTCACCGACAAGATCGAAGTGAAGCGCCGTGTGCACTGCGTTCCCAAGCGGGTCGAGGATGCTGGCGATATCGTCAGAGACGTCTTCGGGAATCGGCTGGACATTCGAGCCGGGGATGGCGACGTACTCTGCAAATGCACCTGGCCGGTTCACACCCACGCCGACGGTGTTGATGCACAGATGCAGGCGACCGGCCTGACAGTTACGGCACCTGCCGCACACCACATGTCCTTCCCCCGACACGCGCTGCCCGATCTCGAGACCCTGTACCTCAGAGCCCATCTCGGAGACAAGTCCAACGTATTCATGGCCGATCGTCATCGGAGTACGGATCGTCTCCCTGGCCCACTCGTCCCAGGCAATGATGTGCAGATCGGTTCCACAGATAGATGTCTTGCTGACCGCAATGAGAACATCGTTCGGGCCGATCCCGGGTTTCGGTATGTCTTCCATCCAGATCCCTGCCTCAGGTTTGGACTTGACCAGTGCACGCATCAGGTGACGATCCCAAGTTCGAGACCCACCTTCACGAACGCCTCGATCGCCCTGTCAATGTGCTCAGGAGTGTGAGCGGCAGACATCTGGGTTCGGATGCGTGCCTGTCCTTTGGGAACCACAGGGAAGGAGAACCCGATCACGTACACGCCTTCACCAAGAAGTCTGTTCGACATCTCGGTGGCGAGACGCGCGTCGCCAAGCATCACAGGGATGATCGGATGACCTTCGCCGGCGAGAGTGAACCCTGCCTCTTCCATGCCTCTGCGGAAGCGCTTCGCATTAGCGGTGAGCGTGGTGCGGAGATCATCTGAGCCTCGGAGCAGGTCGAGGGCCTCGACCGTCGTCGCAGCGATCATGGGAGCGAGTGAGTTCGAGAAGAGGTATGGTCTCGAACGTTGGCGAAGCAGTGCAACGATCTCCCTGTGGCCCGAGGTATAGCCACCTGAGGCGCCTCCGAGAGCCTTGCCGAACGTGCCCGTGACGATGTCGATGCGGTCCTGCACGTCCCAGTAGTCCGGCGTCCCTGCACCGCTCCCACCGATGAAACCCACAGCGTGAGAATCGTCCACCATCACCATCGCGCCATGCATCTGCGCGAGCTCGCAGATTGCCGGAAGATTTGCGATGATGCCATCCATCGAGAAAACACCGTCAGTGGCAATCAGCTTGAAGCGTGCTCCCTCCGCATCTGTGAGCTTCGCGGCGAGGTCGTCCATGTCATTGTTGGCGTATCGGAACCTCTGCGCCCTGCACAGCCGGACGCCGTCGATGATCGAAGCATGGTTGAGGGAATCAGAAATAATCGCATCTTGGGGTCCGAGAATCGTTTCGAAGAGTCCACCGTTTGCATCCCAGCACGACGAGTAGAGGATCGTGTCCTCGGTGCCAAGGAACGAGCTGATCTCGTGCTCAAGATCCTTGTGGACGGTCTGGGTTCCACAGATGAAGCGCACCGATGCCATTCCGTAGCCGTGTTCATCGACCGCAGCACGAGCGGCTTGCACGAGACGCCGACTGTTTGCAAGACCCAGGTAGTTGTTCGCACAGAAGTTGATCACTTCGGTGCCGTCGTCGAGCGTGATCACGGCGTCCTGTGGCGATGCGAGGACCCGTTCGGCCTTGTAGAGTCCGGTTTCGCGTAGCTCCTCCGTCTCGGCAGCAAGATGGTCGAGGAACTGACGGTTCATGTACCGGACAGTAGACCGGTATCAGATATCAGCTGTCGTCGCTCCTCGTGGCACTCTCCTGGGCGGCCGTCACGTCTTGTGTGCTGTCGTACGAGAAGTCGAATTCCACCTCATAGTGGGTGACGAAGTTCGAGACGAGTGATGTGATCAGCGCGGCAACAGGCAACGCAACGAAGGCACCAAGCGGGCCGGCGATCGCACCACCGGCCAGAGCGCCTCCGAACGCCACGGCGCCGTTGAGTGTCATCGTCTTTGACGAGATCTTCGGGCTGAGCCAGTAGTTCTCGATCTGCTGGTAGACGAGGGCGTATGCGAGCACGATCGCTGCGGGAACGAGGCCCTGAAGCCCCAGCGTCACAGCAATTGGGATCGCAGAGCCCAGATACGTACCTATTGCAGGGATGAAGGCTGCGATGAATCCAGCGATCAACGCCAGCGGGATCGAGATCGCGACAGGAACTCCAACGATCACCATGGTGATGAAGAACCCGAAGCCGTTGATGACCATCAGAAGCATGCGGGAGTAGAAATATCCACCGGTCTGGATGACAGCTTGGTTCCATGTCCATCCCACGCGGTATTGGTTCTCTGGTCTCACGAGGCCGAGGACAGTACGTTGGAGTCGTTCCGCATCGGCTGTGAAGTAGAACGTGAACATGGCGATCGTCGCGATGTCGAATATGAGGCCGAGACCGGTGGTTGCCACACCGAGAATACTCCCGATTCCACCGCCCTGGGCCCACTCGATGATCCTGTCGTCGATCTCGCTTGACCAGTCACCTCCGGTTACCGATTCAGAGACCGTAACCCCGAAGTTTCGCTCGAGCCAGTTAGCCACATTGGCGACCCATTCAGATGCGTGCGAACCGATCGTCTGAGCGAGCTGCACGATCGCCGGGATGAGAACGACAAGCATCAGTACGACCCCGAGGAATCCGACGATGTAGATCACCCCAACCGCGGAGCCTCGTTTCCAACCGTATCTGGTGGTCAGTCGGAGCACTGCGGGCTGGAGAGCAAGGCTGAAGAAGAATGACAGTGCAACGATCACCAGCAGATGGCTTGCTTCTCCGATGACCCACAACGAAAGCATCGTGATCAGAATCGCTCCAATGATCTTCCATATGGATCTCGGGTCGATGCGGATCGTCACGAACTGCGACTGCTTCTCCGTGTCGGACTGGGACGGATCACTTTTGTCCATGAGTGGTCCTTGCTTGAGCTAATGGCATCGTAGTCGTCGACCCGTGAGTTATTCGCCATTGGTGACATAGGCTCAAACGAGGCAGCCGCACCGTCGCATCAAGGGAAGGCACGAGTCGACGGTGCGGCTGGATCTGGGAAACTCTCATCATCCGGCGTTTGCAAACACTCCTTCTGTGAGTTCGTTGGGAGGGTTCGCATCTGCATCCACGCTGTCTGGTCGGTTGAGTACAGCCTGGGCCGCAGCAAGTCGTGCAACGGGGACGCGCAGCGGCGAGCAGCTCACATAATCAAGGCCCAGCTCATCGCAAAACGCGATCGAGGCCGGATCGCCCCCATGTTCGCCACATATGCCAACATGGATTCCGGGCCTCGCGGCACGCCCTGCTTCCACTGCAGAGCGAATCAGTGCACCGACGCCGTCACGATCGAGAGTGTCGAACGGATTGGTCGAGAGCACACCGAGCTCGAGATAGTCCATGAGAAAAGCCTTCTCTGCGTCATCGCGGCTGATCCCGAAC
>JAZFUH010000182.1:0-9522 GCA_036447125.1 Acidimicrobiia bacterium
AGATATCCCCTTGGCGACGAGATCATCGGACACGAACACGATGACCGCCGCCTTGGCGTCCGTCACTGATCCGAAGGCTCCGATGCCAGGTCCGAGTCGGTCGCGTACCTGAAACGCGAGAGCTCTGATCCCATCCCCACCGAGACCATCGATACGTGCCGACACATATCGTGCAGCTCCGATCTGCTCAGCGTTGGCGACGATCCTGTCAGCGGTCTGGCTTCGTTCCCTGTCCTCGAACTCACCGATGCGTTGCTCTGCGGCCTTCAGCCTGTCAGCGATCGACATCGCAGCGTCGACTTCTCTGCCCGGCTGGGCACGAAGGATGCTGCCGATGCTTGCGAGGTTCGACCGGAGTTCGGAGAGGTGCTCATAGGCAGCGGATCCCGTCAGCGCTTCGACACGCCGAATATTCGATCCGACCGATCCTTCGCTCACGAGAACGAGCGGACCGATCTGGCCAGTGCTGGGAACGTGCGTGCCACCGCAGAACTCGGTTGAGAAGTCACCCATCTTGACCACCCTGACCTCTTCGCCGTATTTGTCGCCGAAGAAGGCGATCGCACCCATCTTCTCTGCATCTTGTTTTGAGGTCTCAACCGTCGTCACGGTCGTGTTCGCAATGACCCGGACGTTGACCTGCTTCTCCACCTGGTGGAGCGTCTCGCTGTTGACACCCTCGAAGTGCGAGAAGTCGAAACGCAAGCGGTCCGGGGCCACGAGCGATCCCTCCTGCTGTACGTGCTGTCCGAGGACGTCACGCAGTGCCCAGTGAAGGATGTGGGTGCCGGAGTGATTCTTCCTGATTCGCTCCCGCCTGGTTCCATCGATTGCAGTCTCAACGTCCTGTCCGGACTCCATGTAGCCCTTGACGACCCTGCCGCGGTGCCCATGGACACCCCCAAGCGCGAGCTGCGTGTCCGTCACCTTGATCATGCCCGTCTCTGTCGTGATCGTGCCTGTATCGCCGACCTGACCGCCGGACTCCGCATAGAAGGGAGAGCTTGTGAGAAACACCTCGACTTCTTGGCCCTCTTCGACACGCTCGACCGCCTTGCCCTCGCGCACCAGGGAGAGGACGACCCCGGATCCGACAAGATCGCCGTAGCCGGTGAATTCCGTTGGTGCAATTCCGCCAAGGATCCGTCTGTACATGTCGGTTGCTTCGCCGTCAATCGCACCCTTGAACGCCGCTCTGGCGCGATCCTTCTGCTGTGCCATCTCTCCATCGAAACCATCCCTGTCCACTGTGAGGCCACGCTCCGCTGCGATCTCCTCGGTGAGTTCGATAGGAAAGCCGAACGTGTCATGCAACCTGAACGCGGTTGCGCCCGGAATCTCGGTGCCGGCTCCGAGCTCGGAGATGGCGACATCGAGCATCTGTTCGCCAGATTCGAGGGTCCGCAGGAAACCGGCCTCTTCTCGCTCAACGATCGCCTTGATGTGATCCTTTCTCTCTGAGATCGCCGGGAATGCCTTGCCCATCTCGGCGACGGTCGCATCCACGAGTGCTGCGGTGATCGGTTCACTCGCGCCGATCATGTGAGCATGGCGCACGGCGCGCCGAACGAGACGCCGAAGGATGTAGCCGCGACCCTCGTTGGATGGCACGACACCGTCTGAGATCAGGAACGTGAAGGCCCTCCCGTGGTCGGCAAGGATGCGCAGCGACATGTCTGAGCGGTCGGCGTCGCCGTACGTGACACCAGCTGCCCGTTCACCAACAGACATGATTGCCCGCATCAAGTCGATCTCGAATGCCGATCCGACATCCTGGAGCACCATTGCCATCCGTTCGAGCCCCAGACCCGTGTCGATGGACTTCATGGGCAGGTCGCCGATCACGTGGTAGGGCTCATCCTGGACATATTGCATGAACACGAGGTTCCAGATCTCAACGAAGCGCTCCTCGTCGACGGTTGGGCCGCCGTCGGGTCCGTACTCCGGGCCTCGGTCGTAGAAGATCTCCGAGCTTGGCCCCGCAGGTCCGGCGACGCCCATCTGCCAGAAATTGTCGCGGTCCCTGCGCTGAAGTCGGTTCGGGTCGATCCCTACGACGTCGAGCCAGATCTGTGCGGCTTCATCGTCGGATTCGTGGACGGTGAACCAGAGCTTGTCAGGGTCGATGCCGTAACCCTCGGTGAGAAGCTCATATGCCAACGGAATCGCCCTCTCCTTGAAGTAGTCCCCGAAGGAGAAGTTTCCGAGCATCTCGAAGAAGGAGAGATGCCTCGCAGTCGTACCGAGTATGTCGATGTCAGCAGTACGGATGCACTTCTGTGAGCTCACGGCCCGATCGCTCGGTGGCTTCTCCTCACCAAGCAACTGTGCCTTGAACGGCACCATGCCTGCCACGGTGAGGAGCAGGGTCGGGTCGACGGGAATCAGCGATGCCGAGGGCACGATTGCATGGTCGCGCTCTGCGAAGAAGTCGATGAACGTGCTTCGAATCTCGTTGGTGTTCATGGCAGGCGAGGTTAGCCCGCGTCTGGCTGGGAACCGCTGGCTTCGGATGCAATCGGGACCTCTCGCAACGCGGAGCGCTGTAACCGTACGCCAACTGCTTCGATCGTATCGGCAGCGAGGGACGCAGACGCCCGCGAAATGCCCTCCGGAGTGAGATGTTCCTTCATCGTCCTGGCTCGGTTCACAACGAACACGGTCGCACCAAGCGTGGCAACCGATCCAAGTACGAACCATCGTAACCGGGTGAACATGGTTCAGAGGCTAGACGCTCGGCGCGTCAGCGCTTCTTTCCCAGGATCTTGTCGATCCTTTGAAGTCGCTCGGCGATGTCACGTTCGGCGCCGGCCCGTCTGGGCTCGTAGAGGATGGAGTCCTCGTGGCCATCGGGGAGGTACTGCTGGGCTACGACTGCGGCAGGGGCGTCGTGGGGATAGACATAGCCGACACCGATGCCCAAATCTCGTTCACCCTGAGTTGCTCCCGAGCGCAGATGTGCAGGTACCTCGCCGGGCGGTCCCTCTGTCACTGCAGTGATGCCCGCACGCATCGCGCTCATCACAGAGTTCGATTTCGGAGCCAGGGCGAGGTACAAGGCGGCATGGGTCAGAGCGTAATTCGCCTCGGGGAGGCCGACGACCTCGACCGTGCGGAAGGCCTCATTCGCGATGCTGAGTGCTTGCGGATCCGCAAGCCCGACATCCTCTGACGCGAAGATGATCATGCGCCTTGCGATGAACTTGGGATCCTCCCCTGCCTCGACCATTGTCTGGAGCCAGTACACCACAGCATCGGGATCGGACCCTCTCATCGACTTGATGAAGGCTGAGATGATGTCGTAGTGCCTGTCGCCCGTCCTGTCGTACCTGATGATCCGCCGCTGCAACGCTTCGGCCACAGCTTCTCGCGAGACAGAGTCCGCTCCACGTCCCCTTGCGATCGTCGCTGCCATCTCGATCGTGTTGAGTGCAAGCCTGGCATCACCACCGACCCGTTCAGACAGAGCCTCCCTAGCATCGTCGTCGACAGGCATGCCGATGCCACGAATCGCGTCTCGGGACGCACGTCCGATCAGCTCACCAACCTCGTCCGGTTTCAACGGTTCCGTGCGAAAGACGGTTGCGCGTGAGATGAGTGGACTGTTGACCTCGAAGAACGGGTTCTCTGTCGTTGCCCCCACCAGGATGATGACTCCGTCCTCGACCCCGGGTAGGAGCGCATCTTGCTGGGACTTGGAGAAGCGGTGGATCTCGTCCAGGAACAGAACCGTACGGCCCCTGTCCTCTCCAAGCCGTTGGCTTGCACGTGCAAGCACCTCGCGAACATCCTTCACTCCGGCATTCGTTGCCGAAAGCTGCTCGAAATGTGCGCCCGTCGAAGTGGAGATCAGCCGAGCAAGCGTGGTCTTTCCAGAGCCTGGTGGCCCCCACAGGATGAGCGACGACAGCTTGCCCATCTCAACCATTGAGCGGAAGGCTGCGCCCTCGTCGAGGAGATGTTTCTGGCCAACGACCTCAGCCAGTTCCCGAGGGCGCATCCGAGCAGGAAGGGGCGCTTGTGCGCGGGTGACCTCATCCGTACGAGCAGCGAAGAGATCGTCTCGTGCCATCAGGTTTCGGCGGCGCCTTCCCCCTCCCCACGATCATCCTCATCCACCCAGGTCGCACGAGTCTCGGGCCTGATATCGATACCGAGCTCAAAGAGCTGCTCCTCATCGACTCTGCTGGGCGAACCGGTCAAGGGATCTGCCCCTGTTTGGGTCTTCGGAAACGGAATGATCTCGCGAATGTTCGGTTCATCCCTCAGGATGCTCACGAACCGGTCGATGCCGATTGCAAAGCCGGCGTGAGGTGGTGTTCCGTACCGAAGCGCCTCGAGGAACCATCCGAAACGGGTTTCCGCATCCTGGGCACTGATGCCCATGACTTCGAAAACCTTTCCCTGAACCTCGGGGTCGTGGATCCTGACGCTTCCCGACCCGAGTTCGGTACCGTTGAGAACGAGGTCGTACGCCTTCGACACAGCTCTCTCCGGACTGTTGACGAGAACGTCGAGATCACCGGGGTTCGTAAACGGGTGATGTGCGGGAGAGAGACTGCCGTCCTCCCCAACATCGAAGACGGGGAAGTCCACGATGAACGCGAACACGAGCTCATCGTTGTTCTCTGGTTGTCCGACGTCGAGTCTGAGCTGTCCGAGGACCTTGCCGACGATCCGCGCGTCGTCTGCAGCAATGAGCAGGGTGTCTCCAGGATCGCAATTGAGCGATGTCTTGATCGCCTCGAGCTCCTCGTCGGACAGAAACTTGGCAACAGGCGACCGCAGCGACCTGTCCTCCTCGACGACCATCCAAACAAGACCCTTTGCACCCAGCTCCTGCGCTCTGGACACGAGTCCATCGAGACCAGATCGCGACAAACCGAGTTGACCAGCATTGATACCTCTGACGCTGCCTCCTGATTCGAGAACACCGGCGAACGCCTTGAACTCTGTGGTCGAGAAGACCTCCGAAAGATCCACGATCTCCATCCCGAAACGGAGGTCAGGTTTGTCCGTGCCGAAGCGATCCATAGCCTCTGCGTAGGTCATCGTGAGCAGGGGGAGCTCGATCACTTCGCCCCTGAGTTCCATGACCACCTCAGCGACGATCTGTTCGAGTACTGCAAGAACATCATCCTGGCCCCAGAATGAACCCTCGAAGTCCAGCTGTGTGAACTCGATCTGACGGTCCGACCTGAAATCCTCATCCCTGTAGCACTTGGCAACCTGGTAGTAACGCTCGACGCCACCGATCATCAAGAGCTGTTTGAAGAGCTGGGGCGACTGTGGCAGTGCATAGAAGTTTCCGGGGCGGAGTCGGGATGGTACGAGCATGTCTCGAGCGCCCTCAGGGGTGGAAACGATGAGCGTCGGCGTCTCGACCTCGAGAAAACCGTCGCGGTCCATGACCCTGCGCATCGCGCCGATCGCCTTCGAGCGCGCCCTGAGGTTTTCGGCCATACGGGTGCGGCGCATGTCGAGGTAGCGGTATCGGAGACGAAGTGTTTCGTCCACATCAACACGCTCATCGATCTGGAATGGCAGCGGTGCCGAGGGGCTCAGCACGTTGAGTGTTTCACCGACAACTTCGACTGCACCGGTTGGCAGATCCTCGTTCGTCGTGCCCTCCGGCCGGGGGCGGACAGTTCCGATGATCTGGATGCAGTACTCACTTCTGAGTCCGTGAAGTATCTCCTCGGATGCCGGAGCATCCTCGGGGTTGAGCACCACCTGCACGACTCCTGAGGCGTCTCGAAGGTCGATGAATATCACACCGCCATGGTCACGGCGGCGAGCGACCCAACCTGCAAGCGTGACAGTGTCGCCAGCATGCTCCGTCCGGAGCATGCCTGCTCCGATCGTCTTCATCTGGCTCGTAGCCATTGTTCGATCTCCTTGTGTGGGATGACTTCCTGGTTACCGCTGCCGAGGTCCTTTGCGATGATTTCACCGTTAGCCCACTCGGAGCCAACGACGATCGCGGCTCTAGCCCTTCGACGGTCCGCGTCCCTGAATTGCGCCTTGACGGACCGCTGGATGTCGGTCATGTCGATTCGCAGACCCGTAGCACGCAACTCGGATGTCAGCACCCGGGCCTCAGTCCGCAGCGACTCGTCGGTGACGACGACGAATGCATCGAGTGCTGACCCGTGCTCTTCGGATCTTGAGGCCAGGAGGATCCGGTCCACACCCATTGCCAGCCCAACCGCTGGTGTCGCCCTGCCTCCGAGTAGTTCGAAGAGACCGTCATAGCGACCACCTCCTCCGACAGAGCTCTGGGCAGCTTCATACCCTGTCGGGATGTACTCCCACACCGTCCTTGTGTAGTAGTCGAGCCCCCGCACAAGCTTGTCGTCGATCACATATCCGAGTCCCAAGTCGGCAAGACCAGCCCTGACCAGCTCGAAATGAGCTCTTGGGGCATCTCCGAGATAGTCGAGTGGCACCGGAGCGTCAGCAACCACCTCCCGATCGGCCTTGGAATCCAGGACGCGCATCGGGTTGCTCTCAATCCTGTTCTTGGAATCGTCCGAAAGTTCGTCGAAGCGCTCGAGCAGGTACTCACGAATCGCTTCGCGATACACCACTCGATCCTCGGGATCGCCAATCGAGTTGATGCGAATCTCGATGTCAGGAACGTCGAGACGTTCAAGCAACCGGTAACCGAACTCGATCACCTCCACATCCGCTTCAGCGGAGTCCGAACCGAGGTATTCGACGCCAGCTTGGGTGAACTGGCGGGTACGACCCTTCTGGGGCCTTTCGTATCGAAACATCTCACCCCAATAGGCACCCTTGAATCTTCCCTGCACTCCCCCGGCCTGAATTACGGCTCGCACGACGGATGCTGTCAACTCGGGTCTGAGCGTGATGGATCGCCCACCTTTGTCTTTGAACGTGTACATCTGTTTCTGCACGACTTCGGTATCCGTCCCGACACCGCGGGCGAAGACATCTGTGTCTTCGAACATCGGGCTCAGGACGAGGTCATACCCGAACTGCTCGCTCAGTTCGTCGAAGACATTTCGCGCGTCACGCCACCAGGCAGAATCTGGTGGTAGTACGTCATAGGTGCCCTTTGGGGCCCTGAACCTGGTCACAGCAACTCCTGAAGAAACGGGTTGAGCATGCGTTCGGCGGCAAGCGTAGTGGTGGGACCGTGACCTGGCAGTACCGCCGTCTTGTCAGGGAGCGGGAGAACACGACTCGCCATGGACTCCATCAGTGTCTCGTAGGAACCGCCTGGGAGGTCTGTGCGCCCGATCGAACCGGCGAAGAGCTGATCACCGGAGAACAACACTCCCTCTCCAGAGAGGTGGAAGCAACAGTGACCAGGGGTGTGCCCCGGTGTGTGCAGCACATCGAATGTGATATCTGCGAGGTTGAGTTTCTCTCCGTGGATGAGATCGACGAAGGTCGTCGACACGAGCTCATCATCGCCGGTTGGGAATGACGGTCCCATCAGCGCTTCGAGTTGTTTGCGTGGGTGACGAGCCATGTCCAGATCATCAGGATGCAGGTAGGCCCGTACCGTTGGAGATGCGACACCGTCCACTCCACCAACGTGATCGATGTGCCCGTGGGTCACAAGCACAGCAACAGGCGTCAGGTCGTGCTTCGCCAGGAGCTCGCCAACACCCTCAGGATCGGGTGGTGCGTCGATCACCACTGCAGGTCCACCGGTGCCTGGCGCAACAATGTATGCATTCGTCTGGAAGTGCCACAGCTGCGCTGTGTCGATCAGCAAGGACATGGTGCGACGATATAGAGCCGGTTGCGCTACTCAGAGAACGAGTCGGTACGCGTCGTACACACCGTCGATGTCCCGCAGGCTCGCAAGCACGCCTTCGAGGGCCTCCCGGTCAGACAGCTCTATCTCGTATCGAAGCAACGCGATTCGGTCTCTACCCGTGACCGAGGACGACGCATGAATGTTCGCGTCACTATCAGAGAGCGCTGCGGTGACATCTCGAAGCAGCTTCGAACGATCGAGTGCCTCAACCTGTATCCACACGAAGAACGTGCCTGTTTGTTTCTCGGCCCAGTCAACATCGATCATCCGCTCGGCGCGTTTGGTCAGGGATCCGATGTTCCCGCAATCCGCCCGATGCACAGAGACCCCCCTGCCGATCGTGACGAACCCGATGATGTCGTCCCCGGGAACCGGACCGCAGCATTTCGCCATGCGGACGAGCATGTCCTCAAGACCCTCGACGATGACATCACCCGCTGCAGGTCTTCGCCTCTTGTGAGGCGTTGGAAGCCGTTCAGCTGTCACGGCCTCAACCGTGTCGTCTGGCTTGAGCTCTCGTGCGAGGCGTTGGGCAACAGTCTGGGGGCTCGTTCGGTTCTCACCCACGGACAAGTAGAGACGATCCAGGTCCGAGAATCCGAGCTGATGGGCAACAGACGCGAGTTCCGTGTCAACCCCGCTCAGAGGCAGCCCACCCCTACGCAAGGCCCTGGTGACAGAATCCTTTCCCTCAACGAGAGCATTCTCTCTACGTTCGCGGGAGAACCAGGCCTTGATCTTCGCCGTGGCCTTGGAGGACTTCACGAACTCGAGCCAATCCCTGCTCGGATGCGCATCCTGGGCCTTCGATGTGAGGATCTCGACGATGTCTCCAGACTCGAGGTGTGTGGAGAGTGGCACGAGCCTGCCGTTGACTCTTGCGCCGGAACAGCGGTGGCCGACATCTGTATGGACTCGGTAGGCAAAGTCAACCGGAGTCGCGCCACGGGGTAGAACCTTCACATCCCCTGCCGGCGTCAGGGTGAACACCTCGTCCTGGTAGAGATCAAGCTTCAATGTTTCGAGGAACTCTTGAGGATCCTCTGAGTCCTCCTGCATGTCTCTGATGTCCTCAACGACGAGAAGATCTTCCTCCTCGGTCCCATCGGTCTTGTATCGCCAATGGGCGGCAATCCCGGCTTCAGCACGATCGTGCATCTCGTGCGTGCGAATCTGAACCTCGAGCGGTTTTCCGTCCGGACCAACGACCGTTGTGTGCAGCGACTGGTAGAAGTTGAACTTCGGCATCGCTATGTAGTCCTTGAAACGGCCCTGTATCGGAGGCCACAACGTGTGCACGAGACCAAGGGCGCCGTAACAGTCCCGCAGATCAGCGACGATCACCCTGATGCCGATGAGGTCGTGTATCTCTTCAAAGGCAAGACCCGACGCGACCATCTTGCGATAGATCGAATAGAGGTGTTTCGGTCTTCCAGTGATCTCGGATTTGATTCCGTTGCTTGAAAGAGACTCGACCAACTCGTCGATAACAGCCTCGATGTAGTGGCCGCGCTCGGGAGAGCGGGCAAGGACCTTCGATTCGATCTCGGCCTTTGGCCCCGGGTACAGGATCCCGAAACACGTTTCCTCCATCTCGTGCTTGATCTCCTGCATGCCCAGCCGATGCGCAAGGGGGGCATAGATGTCGAGTGTCTCAAGCGCGACACGCTTCTGCTTCTCGGGCGAGAGAGGGTCAATGGTGCGAATGTTGTGGGTGCGGTCGGCGA
>JAZFUH010000183.1:0-3351 GCA_036447125.1 Acidimicrobiia bacterium
CGCAGATTCAGTACCCAGCTCACAGGTCCGTATGGCGCGACGAGGTAGTCGGTATCGTCGAGGGTCACCGGTGTGACCATCGTGTGGCGACGCTCACCTGTCTTCCTCCCCTTGGTCGTCAGTTGCCATGCCCGCCCTTTGTCGACCCTCGCCATGATCGCAACGAGTCGATTGACCAGTTTTCGACGTGCAGTGACTTCGTACCTCTTTGCCATGGTGTCGACCATACTCGCCGACCTCCAACCGTTACCAGACCTCGACCCGGTCGTGTTCTGCCCGCATCGCAGGAGCATCATCAGGAATGCCGAAAGCAAGAGCGAAGGACTCGAGGTTGCTGAGAGGCCCTGTACACCGGAAGTGGCTCGGTGAATGCGGATCCGAGTTCACCAGAAGGCGTAGGTACTCATCGGTGTAGTTCTGGCGCCACGTTCGCGCGTATGCAAGGTAAAAACGTTGCTCGGGTGACAGGCCTTCTATGTCAGGGGGGTTGCCGTCGTCGCGAGCAGACAGCATTGCAGAGTACGCGATCTTCAGTCCGCCGAGATCGGCAATGTTCTCTCCAAGTGTGAGTTCACCATTGACGGTGAGGCCGTCCTGGACCTCATATGTGTTGAACTGATCAACGATCACCTGAGCTCTGGCCTCGAACTCGGTCCGATCGTTGTCCGTCCACCAGTTCCTCATCTGACCAGACGCATCGAACTTGCTGCCCTGGTCGTCGAAGCCGTGCGTGATCTCGTGACCGATTACCGATCCTATCGCCCCGTAATTGACGGGATCGTCAGCATCCTCGGTGAAGAAAGGAGGCTGCAGCATGCCTGCTGGGAATACGATCTCATTGCGCAGTGGGTGGTAGTAGGCATTCACGACGTGGGGAGCCATGCTCCATTCGTGTGGGTCCACCGGTTGTCCGAGCTTTGCGATCTGCCGATCGAATTCGAACCGACTCGCGGCGATTCGATTGTTCATCCATTCGTCCGGCAGGATCTCGAGGCCGTCGTAGTCACGCCACTCGTCCGGATAGCCGATCTTGTAGCCGAACCCATCGAGCTTCGCAAGCGCCTCGTTTCGCGTCGAATCACCCATCCAGGGCAGGGTCGCGAGGCGCTCGCGCATGGCGCAGAGAAGATGATCGACAAGCTCCTCCATACGCTGTTTCGCTCGAGGAGTGAAGTTCTCCGCGACGTATAGCTGGGAGATGAGCTGGCCGATGTCCTCACCTCCCGCAGCGAGAATTCGCTTCCACCTCTCCTTCTGTTTCTGCTGACCGCCCAATGTTCTTCCATAGAACTCGAATGCCTCGTTCTCGATGTCCTCTGGCAGCGCCGACGCCGTGGCACGAAGAAGATGCCATGTGAAATACGCTTTCCAGTCCTCGAGGGGGGTCTCCGCGAGCATCGTGTCGAGTACGGGGTACAGACCCATGTTGTCGAAGTTGATCGTCGACTCGCTCCCCGCCCCGATGCTCGAGAGGTACGCGCCGAGGTCGAAGCCCGGCATCAGACGCGCAACGTCTCCGATCCCGCGTTTGTTCGTAATGAGGTCGACATCTCGCATCTGGACGTTCGTATATGACACTTCCGCGATCGCATGCTCGATGCCGAGGACCTGATTCGCAGCCGTCTCGGCTCCATCCAGCCCTGCAAGGCCGAACATGTTCTCGATGTGGGCCCTGTAGGCAGTCACAAGCTCTCGGGACTGCTCGTCCTCCCTGAGGTAGTAGTCCCTGTCGGGCAGACCGAGCCCACCCTGACCGACGTATACGAGATTCACCGTCGGGTCATCGAAATCCGGAAGAACTCCGATGGTGAAGAGAACACTCGTACCGATTCGATGCAGTTCGACGGCGAGATTTCGGATGTCATCAAGGGATGCGAGATTCGCGATTCGCTGCAGCCACGGCTTGATGGGGGAGAGACCGATCGCCTCGATTCGGTCGGTGTCCATCCCTGATCGGTAATATGCCCCGACCTTGCCCTCGACCGAGTTGTCGAAACTGTCCGGACGAGCGGCGGACTCGAGAAGATCGTGAAGGATTGCCTCGTTGCGGACATGCACCTCGTGGGCAGAACCCCATGCGCCGTATTCGGGTGGGACCGGGTTGGATTGGAGCCATCCACCGTTTGCGAACCGATAGAAATCTTCGCCAGGTGCAACGGATGGATCGCCGTCTGCAGCATCGAATACGGGGTCATCGGGTGAGATCTGGATCACGACTGCTCCTGGGATGGTGGTGTACAATCGAGACTAATGCAGTTACCAGAAGCCAGATACCAGCAGCCAGACAAGAGATTCTGGCATCTGACCTACCAGGCGCCGCCTCCGCCACCGCCGCCTCCGCCACCGCCACCTCCCGAGAAGCCACCACCGCCACCTGATGACGGTGGACTGAAGGCTCCTGACAGCGCTGACTCGAGGCCCGTGAACGCGTTCTCGGTGTGCCCTCCTGTGTATCCGTAGGTTCCGAACCAGTAGATCGAAGATCGATCCTCCAGCTCGGGTGGGGCGTGGAGCCTCGCATGTTCGAGTACCTCCTGCGCAACGCCGAAGGTGATGGCATATATGAGGAACCGATCCCAGAGCTCGAGGCTGATCGCCGGGGCGTCCTCGAGGCGTGAAAAGTCCGATAGGTAGCGTTTGAACGCGCCCCAGCGCGCTGCTTCAAGAGCGCCTTGTCTGGTTCGCTTCACTCGAACCCGTCTGAAGCTCACAGCGACGACGAGGATGATCGCGCCGATCAGCATGCCTATGGCGATGAGGATTGCCATGGCCGCGCCACCCGGGTGGCCTCCGAGCAATCGGGGCAGTGCGAAGAAAGACCCGAGCACGAGTACAACTGCCAGAACCACCGTCAGCCCGGACGCGAGATTTCCGCTGGTGTCGAGGAGTTTTGCACGCTTGATGGCATCAAGCACACGGTTGCGGAAGCTGTCGTATGTCGTCGCGTTTGCCGATGCATCATCCCGGATGTCTCCACGAAACTGGTGCAGGGGGCGTGGGCCGTCTTCAAGGACTCGCTTCACAACGGTGAGAACTGACTGTTCGTAATCCCTGAATCCCGTTGTCTTCTCCGTCAGGTCAAGTTCGAGATCCGAAATGGTCTCTTGGCGCAATCCTCCCCATGTGGACCGCGTGGTCTGAATCGGTGTGGCCGAGATCGCTCCTTGACGGATCAGATCGAAAAGCGTTGCCGTGAACTCCTTTTCTGACACCCTGCCTTGAGACATGAGCGCTCCTACCTCAGCGGGGGGAAGGTCTGTCGGTGGGGTGTGTTCGTAGTCGAGGTCGTAGTCGATCTTCGGTTCCTTGCCGTATCGGAGGTACGTCATGAGCCCGAGACCGAGAGCAAGG
>JAZFUH010000184.1:0-4428 GCA_036447125.1 Acidimicrobiia bacterium
GCAGGGATCGCGGCAGCAACGACGGCACACCCCGATGCCATGCCTTCTGCGATCACGATGCCGAAGGACTCGCCTCCAAGGTTCGGGGCGCAATACACCTCAGCCTCGCCGAGTTCCGAGATCTTCTTCTTCTCATCGACCCTACCCAGAAATGTGACGCCACCGACCTCTTCGGCTCTCGTAGCTCCGATGACGTGAAGTTGCGCATCGGGAATCCGTTCGATGACCGATGGCCACGCCTCAAGAAGTACCTGGAGACCCTTGCGCGGGTCGTCACGGCCAAGAAACGCCACACGATTCGCCACTTTCGTCTCGCGCCCATACGTATTGACATCGATTCCGTTGGGTATGACACGCGCAGACGCGAACGGCGCGATCGCTGAGCCCGACACATGGCTGACCGTTGTGACGACATCGAGTCTTCGGATCGCCCTTCGCCACACTGCCGACCCCATGCGGTATCCGACACGAGCCCAAGATGGCGGGTCAGCGTGAAAGGTCCCCACCGATGGGATATCACGGGTTGCAGTAGCGGTTGTCGAAACAAACGGCATGAATGGCTCGTGGATATGAACGACATCTACTTCCCTCAACGCGGACCTGAGACGTCCGACCACTCTCGGGTCGATCGCGATGGGTGTAGAAGCTCGGTTCGCCTTGATCGTGACTGTGGCTCCAAGCAGAACGGCATCCTCGGGTCCTTCGACCCCGGGGCCGATGAGCACAGGGTCGTGCCCGAGGTCACCGAGCCATCGCGTGAGCCGTATGGTCTGATCCTGGACACCGCCGTGGATGCCGAGATCGTAAGGGCTCACGATCGCCACTCTCATGGTTGCTCGCCAACGGCACGCTCGACATCAGAGGGCCAGTTCCGCTGGAACAGGTGCCATTGTGATGGCCGCTTGCGTATCTGGTTCTCGAGTGCCTCGGCAACCAGCTGGGCTCCGAGACGCACCCTGTCGGCTCGTGTCTCGGCTGCAGGGATCTGAATCCGGTCTCCGACCTCGATCCTGTAGCCGGGACCATCCCGGAAATACACAACAACGGGGATCAACGCCGAATCTGTGAGTTCGGCAAGAGCTGTCGGTCCCGCGGGCATCGTGGTTTCCTCGCCGAAGAAGACAACCGGAATACCCTTCCCCGTGACATCACGATCGGCGAGCAGTGCCAGTGCACCTCCTTCATTGAGCCGTCTGATCATCTTGGTTCGTCGTGCGGGATCGGAGGTGAGTACGATGTCGATGCCGAACTTGGCTCTCACCTCGAGAAACCAATTCGTGATTCTTTGATTGGGCAGGTTCTCGGCCACGGCCATGAGATTGAGGTCGAGATCTTCAGCGATCAGGCCCGCGATCTCCCAGTTGCCAACGTGCGGGAGGGCAAAAACGATGCCCCTTCCCGCTGCCTTGGCCTCATGAACGGGCTCGAAGTTGATCCTCTCAACACTTTCGAGGATCGCGTTACGTCGTTTGGGTTGAAACCAGAACGTCTCAGCCCAGTACCTCCCGTATGACCGATACATGCCGTCGACGGATTCCTGTACCTCTGTCTCGCTTGCATCCGACCCGAGGACACGCCGCATATGACCTGCCAGGAGCGGCCGGTCCGCTTTCTTGCGCGTCGAGGCAAGTGCTCCAGCTCTGTAGCCGATTCTCCGTACAGCAGACTCGGGGAGCGTTCCGAATACAGCTGCCCCAATTCGAAAGAGAATGTATGTGAGCCAGTCCCTCACGCTTCGAGCTGTTGCCACGTCTTGCGGATTCTCTGGGCGACGGTGAGCCCGGTGAGAACCACGAACACCCAAAGAAGCGGTTCCATGATCCGTGGTCCGAGCCCAACGGCCATCATGCCCAAGAGGATCAGGATCATGCGTTCTGCCCTACCCATCCACCCTCCGCGACCCTCAAGACCGGCCAGTTCGGCTTTTGCGCGCACATACGGGACCAGGAGCGAGAACGCAAGGGTCACGATGCACAACACAAGGAGACGGGGTTCGTCTCTCAGATACACAGAGACACCGACCCATACAGCGATCTCCCCCAAGCGATCGGACATCGTATCGAGAAACGCACCACGATCCGAGGCCCTACCGAGTCTTCTGGCCAGAGGGCCGTCGAGCGCATCCAAGGTAACTCCGGTGCCTGCAGTCAGGCCTCCCCAGAACAGATAGCCTGATCCGATCAGCACCGCGCCTCCTACGGTCACTGCAAGACCGATGATGGTGACAACTGTTGGGGTCACGCCGATCTTTGCAAGCCCTGCGGCGATGGGTTCCAGAATGGGCGCAGCCTTCTTACGTCCCTTGAGATCAAGCAATGCGGACCTCCTTCGAAGAAGAAATTTAGCACAGGTTCCGACGGTTCCATCGCAAGCTACAATCTGTTCATTCCTGGAGCGCGCCGGACGTTCCGTGGCCGCGTGCTCGCTGATTCGGCACGAAAGGGTCAGAACCAATGAGTGAACACACCGCAAGGATCGGTCTTGAGACGGGTCCGTACGATGTCGAAGTCCTCCAATCCACAGTTGGAAATCAGGGTATCGACGTGCGCAAATTGCGACCGCAGACGGGTTACGTGACGTTCGATCCCGGATTCGGGAATACGGCAATAGCAAAATCCTCGATCACGTACATCGACGGCGCCGCGGGACAGCTCCTACACCGCGGTTATAGCATCGAAGACGTTGCGATGAACTCCTCGTTCCTTGAGGTCTCCTATCTGCTGCTCTACGGCAAGTTGCCGAACACGGCTGAGCTCTCAGACTGGGAATCAGACGTCTCCCGGCACACGATGCTGAACGAGGAGATGCGCTCGTTCTTCGATGCATTCCCGAGACGATCCCACCCGATGGCTGTGCTCGCATCTGCCACATACGCCATCTCAACCTTCTACGACGTATACAGACGGCCCGTTCGCAAGCAGGAGATCGATGCAGGTGCACGAACCCTGATCGCCAAACTCCCGACGATCGCCGCATGGGCGTACAAGAAGTCGATCGGTGAACCGTACGTCTACCCGAACAACGAATACTCCTACGTCGAGAACTTCTTGCACATGATGTTCGCACGACCCACGGAGAACACGCGGATCGACCCAGCCCTCGTCAAGGCTCTCAACGTGCTGCTCATCCTCCATGCTGATCACGAGATGAACTGCTCAACGGCAACCGTGCGATCAGTCGGGTCATCCAGGGCCAACATGTTCGCAAGCGTCGCTGCCGGAATGGGTGCGCTGTGGGGTCCACTCCATGGTGGTGCCAATCAGGCGGTGATCGAGATGCTCCAAGCGATCCACGACGATCCTGACGCCACGATCCAGACAACGATCGACAGGGCCAAGGATCGAAATGACGAGTTCCGGCTCATGGGATTCGGTCATCGCGTCTATACGAATTACGACCCCCGTGCCAAGGTGCTCGCTTCCTTCGCGGAGGATGTACTCGATCGCATGGCGGTGTCTGATCCTCTGTTGGACATCGCTCGCGAGCTCGAGGCTGCTGCTCTCGAAGACGACTATTTCGCAGAACGAAAGTTGTTCCCGAACGTCGACTTCTACTCCGGCATCATCTTCCGAGCCCTCGGTTTTCCACAGCGCATGTTCACCGTTCTGTTCGCCATCGGGCGCCTACCCGGCTGGATCGCACACTGGATGGAAATGAACAGCGACCCGGACACCCGGATCATGCGCCCACGCCAGCTCTACATCGGCGAACCTGCACGGGAATTCCTCCCGCTCGATCAGCGCTAGGACGGACGACAGAACAGCGCAAAGGCTACTGGACAGAGCACTAGACAGGTTCGACTGCCTCGGCGAATATGCCTGTCACCTCGCCGCTCAGGGCATCCACCGTCACAAGGGATTGGTGACCGGGTACTGGTCCAGACTCAAAAACGAGAACCTGCCATACGGGCTTCGCCGTCAGACCGGTGAAACCGAGCGTCGCCGAGGCGTGGCCGACCTCGAACGGTGCTGCGTCAGACGCGACCTGAATCGCTTCCATGTCGGCTACCCGTATGTGCCGACTCGCAACCACGTGATAAACCGCAATGCCCAAAAAAGGAAGTACAGCCGTCAGCCACATCGCTCCGACATCTGTGACAAGGATCATGCCTACCGCAACCAGCGCAGCCCCGAGATACACCACAGCCGCCGAACGACGGTTCGTTGTGTCAATGGGACGGTGTGGCACAAGACTTTCAGGTTGATCCATTCCGTTCGATCGTTGATCGGACACTGATCATCTCGATTCGTAGAGCGCGTCCTTGACCCGAGCGACGTCGAGCGAGGCATCACCGCGTCTGCGATGCCAGCGATCCCACAGCACGAGCATGCTCGGCAGCAGGGCAATGGCAGCCATCAGGGCCAGAAAGATGGTGTAAGCCAGCACGAATCCGAACTGTCTGAACGGGATCGTGGTTGACAGCATCAA
>JAZFUH010000185.1:0-7726 GCA_036447125.1 Acidimicrobiia bacterium
CTCGTCGTGGCCACCTCCGAGTCCTGCACCTCTGTGGCGACCAACAGCATCGATCTCGTCGATGAACACGATCGCAGGAGCGTTCTGCTTCGCCTGGTCGAACAGATCTCTCACACGGGACGCGCCGACACCGACGAACATCTCAACGAAATCTGATCCGGAGATCGCGTAGAACGGAACATCTGCCTCACCGGCAACTGCACGCGCAAGCAACGTCTTTCCGGTTCCGGGCGGTCCGTACAAGAGTATGCCCTTCGGAATCTTCGCTCCCATGGCCCGGAACTTCTGGGGGTGTGCCAAAAACTCCTTGATCTCTTCGAGCTCTTCAACGGCTTCCTCCACGCCGGCGACATCTGCGAACACCACCGTTGGCGTGTCCTTGGTCACCCGCTTGGCCTTCGACTTGCCGAATTGCATGACGCGGTTACCGCCACCCTGCATCTGCATGATCACGAAGAAGAAGAGACCGAATATCAGCAGATAGGGCACGAACGTGATGAGATAGTCAACGATCGTCGGTTTCTCAGCGTCCACACGGAAGTTCACCCCTGCGGCCTGTAGTTGTTCGGTCAGGGTTGCCGAGTACTCAGCGGGATAACGAACGATGAACGAGGTGGATGAGCCTTCGATTTGCGCTGTTCCGGAGAGCTCGTTCGACTTGTCCTTCATCACGATTTCGCCCGTGACGTCGCCAGCCTCAAGGCTCGCGGTGAACTCGTTGAGCGTGAGTTCCGTCGGCTGGGTCGCCTGGTTGAATACCATCTGGAACGCCATCACCACAAAGAAGATGACAGCGAGATACACGAGAATGGTTCTCGCGGTGCGGTTCACGGTGCTCCTCTTCGTATCTTGGGTTGGACTCGATCGAGAATGGTGCGAAGTCCTTCGTCACATGGTACGCCGAACCCCTGTCAAAGTTATCGGCCCCTGCTGGTCAATCTGAATCCTCAACGACAGCAACATATGGAAGGTTCCTGTACTTCCCATCCAGATCGAGTCCATAACCGACCACGAACTTCGGCGGGATGTGGAAACCCTCGTACTTCACATCGAGTGGAGGTCGGTCGATGCCATCCTTGATCAGCAATGCCGCAAGACCGAGGCTTGCCGGCTTTCTCACCTCGAGGTTCTTGAGCAGATAATTGAGCGTGAGGCCTGTGTCGACGATGTCCTCGACGATGAGTACGTGTCTACCGGCGATCTCCTGATCAAGATCCTTGAGAATCCTGACGACACCTGACGTCTTCGTTGCAGACCCGTATGACGAGACGGCCATGAAGTCGAACTCCACGGGGAGGTCGATGTGACGCGCAAGGTCGGCCATCACAACGAAAGCTCCCTTCAGGATCCCAACGAGGAGCAGGTCTTTGCCCTGATAGTCCCTCGTTATCGCAGCGCCCATCTCTTTCAGCTTTGCGTCGATCTCCTCTGCCGAGATCAGCATCTTTCCGATGTCCACGTGCCCACTTCCCGTTCGATGATCACTGCGGCTTGGCCGCGTTCAGGTTTCGCCCACGATGCAACTCGTACACCTGCGAGAGCAGCAATCTTGGCATCAACCGTAACGATGAGCGAATACGGACGCACCCTTGCGGGAATGCCTGCGGTGCGAAGCAATTCGTTTGCGGGCGTCGAACCCACCTCGACGTCGATACGGTCACCCGGCTGGAATCCGCGCACCGACATGCGTCCCATCACAGGCTCAGCGTTCAGGACAGTGAACCTGCCGCCCCGGATCGATGGAGGAGGCACCTCTGCCATTGAGACCGAGTACCGGAACCCCGACCAAGCGAAGGTCTCCCCGACAGTGATCGTGATTCCGTCCGGCGGTTCGGCGGGTCCGATTCGGTGCAGCGTCACGAATGGTGGTTCACGAGTCACCTGAAGCGACCCTGAGATCGATACAGACTCTCCTCCCGCTGCCACAGCCAGGACCGCATCGACATCCGACATTGCACCACCGGACCCGTCGAGCAAGCCACGGATCGCTCTTCTGATCGCCCGCGAGGCCACCGGGCGGGGTGCGGAGACCAGGGCACCGGTCGCTATGGCCACGCCACCCTCGACCGTCACAATGGGAATTCGGGCCGCCTCTGCGTCCAGAACCGCATCGTCTTGTGCCATGAGGGAGCCAGACCGGCGAATGGCCGATTGCACATCAGGACCGCACTCTGCCTCGATGACGGGCATGACGCTGTGCCTGATCCTTGAGCGCATGAATCGCCGATCCTCGTTTGCAGGATCGTCGCCAAAGGGCAGACCCAGATCCACTGCTCTCTCGCGAAGCTCTGCCCGAGAGAACCCGAGCAAGGGTCTTCGCCAGACACCGCGACGGTAGGGAATGCCCGCAAGGGCGCCAGCGCCGGATCCTCGTAACAGTCGCATCAGGACCGTCTCGGCCTGATCATCGGCCGTGTGCCCCGTAAGGGCGACCACGTCACCCGTAACCATGGCTTCGATCGCTTCATAGCGGGCCGTCCGCGCCCGTGCCTCGAGGTTGCCACCGTCAGGGATGATCCGTTCGACGACCTCACATGGGACACCGACCACGTCTGCTACCTCATTGGCGGCCTTCCGCAGCATCCTGGAGCCCTCAAGGCCGTGAAAGACGAAGACGCCCTGCACTCGTTCCGTTCCGAGGGCCTCCGCTGTTGCCCAGAGCAGGACCGCAGAATCTGCGCCACCACCAAGTGCAACGACGCAGTCGCTGTCACCCACCGCGCGGGCAACGGCCTCAACGATGAGGTCGGTCACCCTGCCATCCGGTCGAGCCAGAGCGTCGCATCATCGATCTCAGCAAGGGTCGGCAGCGCCTCAGGTGATTCCCACGCCATCGACAGTGCGTCCCACGATGCCTCTCGTTCGACCTGGTTGATGAACGCGGCACCGTTCTCGTACTGCTTCATCTTCATCTCGATACCGATGAGCTTCATGAACGCGGCAGATTTCGGATCCCTTCTCCTGGCCTTGAGGACGTTGGACATCCGGGCCACGTCTGTGATCTCGCGTTCCCCGATGCGGTCCATCACGACATGTCCGTGGCCCTCGAGAAGCGACATGAGGGCCTGGACCTGGTCAAGCACATCTCGCTGCTCGGGAGAAGCAAGCAGACCGACGAGACCTGCATCGCCGAGCGGATCTGTGCCCATCTCCACGGCGCTGCGGAGCTGTTTCGCGACTCGTTGCAGCCTCCCCTTCTCCGGTTTTGACGAGTCGACCAATTGTTCCACAAGGGACAGGAAGTACTCGCGCATCCATGGGACCCCCGTGAACTGTGCACGGTGGGCACATTCATGCAGAGCGACCCAGAAACGGAACGAGGAGGGCCTGAATTCGAATTGTCGCTCCATCGACATGATGTTCGCACCAACGAACAGCACAGTGTCGCCCTTGCCGTCCTCGCCCGTTGGAAGAACAAGCTCGTACTGACCGAGCACTCTCTTGGACATGAATCCGAGAACGGCGCCGAGTTCTGCGCCCATCAGCTTCGCCGCAAGGGATGACCCGAGTCCTTCGCTCTCCCCGAGCTTCTTCTCGAGGGGCTCGAGCAGTGCGCTGAATGACTTGACGTTTGTGTCGATCCAATCATTTCGTGAGATCACGCCGACGACCGGTGCACCGCTGAGTTCGAGACCTGTGTCTGCAGCCACCAGCTCTGAAGCCCGCGCAACGAGGCCTGGCGCTTGGAGTTCGAACTTTCGCTCGTGATATGTGCCCGCCAGCGGATAGCTCCCCGAGAACCGTCGCGCCACCTGGGCAGCCGTCGCCCAATCAACCTTGCTCGCTCCGCTCATCCCCCCAGCCTATCTCCTCCCCGCATTCCCGCGAACCCAGGGTTCGAGGACTGGGGGTCAGGCAACGACCTTGTATCGGTTACGGACGGAGCGGTTGTAGGCGATCAAGACGCCGATGACGAGAACGATTGCCGTGACGACGAGCAGGGGAATGATGAAACGGGCGGTCCAGGGTTGCTCGGGCACTTCGATCTCCGCGGGCGGTATCACCACGGCAGGTTCGTCACCCGTCGAAATCTCAACCGCAACGACCGTTGTGTCTGTGGTTTCAGCCTCGTCCGCCTGGGCATGGTCAGCACCAAACGCCGGAACGGCAACGGTCAGAGCGAGTACTGCTGTGAGGGCAACAAGGACGATGCGCTGGATCCGAATCATGAATCACAGGATAGGCGTTCCGGCGATCAGAAGGGTTTCGACTCCAAAACGAGTGAAGCACCGGTACCCCCGGTGCTTCAGTCGTTGTGCATGTGTCGCGCTGACTCAGCTCTCGACCTTCACGATCCGACCACGCAGACGTGGATACTTCGTCGGGGCATGCGTAAAGCAATACTCCCGCTTGTTGTACTGGCTCAATCGGGTATCACAACCCTTGCTTGCACAGGTGCGAGATGTCGAATACGTCTTTGGAGCACGCGTCGACCCCGTGAACTTGTGACCTTTGAGTGCAGTCTCCTGCATGTTGACCTCCATGGGCGAACCCCGGATGCGTCAGCAGTCAGAGTCCCCTTTATTGCGTTCTTGTTGTATCAACGCACGAAGGGTGTCAAATAGTTCCGGAGGCGGCTCAGATCTTCCGCCCTCTGCAATCTTCTTCTTGAGCGACCTCTCGAATTGGAACGCGCTCATGCAGTGCCCGCAACGCCTCAGGTGCCATTTGATCCTTGCCTTGTGGGTATATGTCAGTTCGTCATCGATGTATTGATAGACGTAATCGACTGCGTTATCGCATCCGCTCATTCTCTTGGCTCCACTAATCCGTGCTCGACTGCCAAGTTCCATAACTTCCTTTGCAGCCCTTTTCTTCCCCGATGCAGCCTCGACATGACAGTTCCGATCGGAATATCGAGGATCTCGGCGATCTCCTTGTAAGAGAAACCCTCGACATCCGCATAGAGAACAGGAAGTCTGAAGTTCTCAGGGAGGGATTCGATCGCTTCGATGATGTCCTCGTCGACGAACATGTCAAGAGCCTGACTCTCTGCGCTCACCTGTGCGCCGGACTGCTCGCCGAGGCGCTTGAACAGGTACAGATCCTGGAGCTCCCCGAGCTCGACCTCACTCGGCCGCCTCTGCTTCTTGCGATACTTGTTGATGTAGGTGTTGGTGAGAATCCGATAAAGCCATGCTTTGAGGTTCGTGCCCTCGGTGAAGGAGTCATACGCGCGATACGCCTTGAGGAAGGTCTCCTGCACCACGTCCTCAGCATCGGCTGGATTGCGTGTCATCCGCAGCGCAGCCGAATAGAGCTGGGGTGCGTACTGCATCGCGTCCTGTTCGAAATTCGCCTGGTCAGCCATCGGTCGGCAGAGTAGCGGTCGTCAGGGCACAGGACACTGGCACCATGCCACATCGAGAAACAGGATCTCCGTGCGGTTCTCGGCCGGCGGTCAACCCTCGTAGAGGCTGACAAATGCGAAGTTCTTGGTCGCACCGGTCTGGTCCTTGACGGTTACCGTGAACTCGACCTTGTATGGCGCGGTTGGGAATTCAACCCTCACACTCCAATTGCCCTCGCCGTCAACCGCGGCCGTTCCACTTCCGTGTGGCGATGTCACCGACACGGTTGTGCCCGGCTCGGCCTTTCCAGAGAACACATCGTATGGCACGGGCTCAGAGCACGATCCATACTTCTGAATGGCGGTGAACACCCACTCGTCTGGGATGGTCGTTGTCGTCCCGGACAGCTCTTCGACGTCGAGATGGACAGTGAGACGGACCTCAGATTCGTTACCGGCTCGATCAAGGGCACGGAACACGACACCGTTGGCTCCAGGTGTGAGCACGAGATCAACGGACCACGAACCGTCCGAGGCCACATCCACAGGGAACTTTCCGCTTGCCGTCACGATCGCGTCGCGTTCGGTGACGCCGGAGAACGTGATGAACCGGAAACTCACATGTTCTCCGTCCGAAGGCGAAGTCACCTCGAGCAGAGGAGGGGTCGTGTCCGGGGGAGCATGCTCGGCCTCCTCGCCGTCGCTCTGCGCGACGGGAGCTACCGGCTGGGGTTCCTGTGGCTCAGGGATCGTGGCCGGCGCAGCGGGTTCCTCAGAAATCGTTGTGGGAACAACCGCATTCGTCGTCGGGGCGAAGTCCTGCGTCGGGTCATCAACGCCAGGACCAGCCACGAGAAGAGCCACCACAACCGCTGCACCTGCCGCACCGCCAGCAACGGTGTATCCGACCATCCGCCAGATCACTGACGCTTTGGCCGCTCCGGCAATGCCCCTGATCGGCACGTGTACCTGTGAGACACTCGTGTGAATCGCGAGAGCGGAGCTACGTGCGATCGAATCGAGAGTGGTCATTTCTCTCCTCCCATCTGGATGCCGAGCCTGTCCGCGAGCTTCTGCCTGCCCTTGTGCAGGTGCACCTTCACCGTATTCGGCGAACACTCGAGGATCTCCGCGATTTCAGCAACGGGGCGATCCTCGAGATAATGCAGGGCGATGACCTGGGCCTGACGCTTCGGGAGCCTGCGGACCTTTGACCAGAATTCCTCCGCTTCACAGGGAAGCTCGGGGAGCGGCGAGGATTCGTGACGGAGTCCGGCGAGCCTCGTGAGGGCTCTCATCTCGCTCGCTCGCCTTCGAAATCGGGATACCGAGAGATTCGATACGACGCGGCGAACCCATGCCTCAGGCTTGTCGTAGCTCCCGACCTTCTCCCAGTTGCGATGGGCAGCGATGAATGCTTCCTGGGCAAGGTCCTCGGATGCCGCCCGGCTGCCAGACAGCGCATACGCGAGGCCAACCACTGATCGATACTCCCTTTCATAGAAGCGATCGAACGGCTCCGTTGCACGCAATGCGCGAGACGATGGCGTCATCGGCTCGTCTGCGGTGGCACCGCTGCGAGTTATGGGCAGGGCTTGGGCAGGGCTTGGGCAGGCGGCGGCATCACAAGATCGATTGGGAGAGGATCATCACTCATGAGAGGGAAACCGTTTCTCGTAGCGGTCGCATCGTTCGGCATCGTGCTGCTCGGTGGTGCAGCGATCGCAGGCATAGGGACATTCAGGGACGTTGGAAACCCGCCGAGCGCGGCCTACAAATCGCGGGACACACAAGTGACACCGACGACCCTCGCTCCGGAGCAGACAACGACGACAATCGCCGACGAGGATCCCGAGCCGGAGAACGTCAAGGGAGAAGAGCCGGCTCAAGAGAAATCCGAAGATGTGAGGGACGCCGAATCCACAGAGGAGCCCGATGCCAAGGAGGATGTGCAAGAGCAGGCACCGCTATTCACTCTCACACACCCGGGGGGCGGGACCCGATTCAAGTCGAAGGTCGTCGCGTTCGGAGGCACAGCAAGTGATGAAGTCGTCATCCACCGTGGGAAGTACGAGGCGATCCCCCATGAGGGCGAATGGTCGATGGAACTCGTTCTGCCCCCAGGCAAGAACCACGTCTCCTTCGAAGGAATCGACTCACAGGGCAACGTGACCATTGCATCGGTGACCGTGTATTACGACGCACCGGTCGATGAGGGCTGGAATGAGACAGCGATATTCGTTGCCCATCAGACCTACGGGTCCTGTGGCGAAGACATTCCCTACGATGTCTTCTACGGATCGGCAGAGCCCGGCGCGAAGATCACCGCAAGCTCGGAGTTCGGGGGCAACTCGACCACCGCAGATGAGAACGGTAATTGGGAGATGAAGGTCAAGTTCCCTGATGCACCGTCAGGCAAGACCTTCAAGGTGAAGA
>JAZFUH010000186.1:0-8720 GCA_036447125.1 Acidimicrobiia bacterium
GAATGTCGGGCTTGGCACCGTCGATGAAGTGGATCTGGCCGTTGGGACTGCAAAGGCCGCCGCAGCCGGGTGGGGTGCGACATCCCTCGCAAGACGGACCAGGGTCATGTACGCCTTTCGCGATCTTGTCGACCAGCACAAAGGTGACATCGCTGCGTTGCTGACCGCGGAGCATGGAAAGGTCCTCTGGGATTCGCTCGGGGAGGTGCAGCGAGGAATCGAGAACATCGAGTACGCATGTGGGCTCGCCGAGCATCTCAAGGGATCGTTCTCCCAGGAGGCCTCGACGCACATCGATGTCTATTCGATCCGCCAGCCCCTTGGAGTCGTGGCAGGAATCACGCCGTTCAATTTCCCCGCAATGGTGCCCATGTGGATGTATCCGAACGCGATCGCGGCGGGCAATGCGTTCATCCTCAAGCCTTCAGAGAAGGACCCGAGCGTCAACATGCTCGCCGCCGAACTCCTCGACAAGGCGGGCCTGCCTCCGGGTGTGTTCAACATCGTCCAGGGCGACAAGGTTGCTGTTGACCGGATACTCGAGCACCCGGACATAGCTGCAGTCTCGTTCGTCGGATCGACGCCGATTGCGAGATACGTGTACACGACCGGAACAAGGGCAGGAAAGCGGGTGCAGGCACTTGGTGGTGCGAAGAACCACATGGTGGTGCTTCCAGACGCAGACATCGGACTCGCAGCGGATGCTGCAGTCAGTGCGTCGTACGGCTCGTCAGGCGAACGATGCATGGCCATCTCGGTTGTCGTTGCTGTTGGTTCCGAGGCTGATCCGCTTGTGGCCGCAATCAGAGAGCGGATCCCCGGCCTGATCGTCGGAAACGGAACAGACGAAGCATCCGAGATGGGACCGCTCATCACAAAGGAGCATCGCGACCGGGTCGCATCCTTCGTGGCGAACGCCCCAGGTGAGGGAGCAACGGTTGTGGTGGACGGGCTCGAGCAGGACTTCGATGGGGATGGATTCTTCCTTGCACCCTCCCTCCTGGACAACGTTGCACCGGGAATGGCCTGCTACGACGAGGAGATATTCGGGCCTGTTCTCGGTGTCGCGCGGGTCGAATCCTACGACGAGGCACTGAAGCTCATTTCGGACAGTCCGTACGGGAACGGTACAGCGATCTTCACACGGGACGGCGGAGCGGCCAGGCGGTTCCAGGTCGATGTCGACGCAGGCATGGTGGGAATCAACGTTCCGGTTCCCGTGCCGGTCGGCTACTACAGTTTCGGTGGTTGGGGCGATTCGTTGTTCGGAAGCACACATGCGTACGGACCCGAAGGCATCGATTTCTATACGAAGGCGAAGGTCGTCACGAGCAGATGGCCAGATCCGGCGACCAGTTCGATCGATCTCGGTTTCCCACAGAACGTCTGACCAGCCAGGAGCGCAAAGCAACCGATGACGGCACGAGATGAAGTGGCTCGCGAGATCCGCAGACACGATCGGGCGGAAGCGACGAAGCGGACCGCGCGACGCATAGTTGTCTTCGTGGTGTTCCTCGTCGTTCTTGCATTGGCCTACGTCGGCTACAAGGCGTTCGGCCGGACGCTCGACGATGCCCAGACGGACTGGCCGGTGATCGGGAATGTGCTGCCGCGCACAGACGACCTGACGATGCCGCCGATCGCTGACATCTTTGCCGAATTCGGGCAACCGCCGCAGCGAAATTCAAGCAAACCCCTTGCGGCGTTCATCGCAGAGGCAGCGCTCTTCACCCTGAGAGAGGCCACCCTCGGATTCGCGTTCGGTGTGGTCTTCGGACTGGGTATCGCTGTGGTTCTTCTGCGATCGAAGTGGATAGAGCAGGGAGTCACGCCATACCTCGTTGCATCCCAGACGGTTCCGCTTGTTGCCATTGCTCCGATCATCGTCATCTGGGGATCGACCAGCCTTGATTGGTTGCCCTTCGAGTGGATGACCTGGATGTCTGTGTCGCTCATTGCTGCCTATCTGACGTTCTTCCCCGTCGCGATGAACGGCATCAAGGGACTTCAGTCCGCCGACCCTGCAGCGATGGAGTTGATGCGGTCATATGCAGCCAGCAGACGCCAGACGCTTTTGAGACTGCAACTCCCAGCCTCGGTCCCATACCTGTTCGCCGCGTTCAAGATCGCAGCGACGGCGGCGATCGTCGGAGCGATCGTTGGTGAGATCTCCGGTGGGGTGAGGGGTGGCCTCGGACGGCTCATCCTCGATTTCGCAAGTCGCTATACCACTGGACCATCCAGGCTCTACGCCACCGTGATCGGCGCTGCGGTTCTCGGGCTTCTTGCCATTGGGCTTGTCACCGCCGTTGAGTATCTCGTTCTTTCCAAGCGCAGAGAGGAACCCCTCGCACTATGACCGAACCAGATCGCTGGGCAGTAACCATCTCGAACGTCTCGAAGACCTTCAACCAGGGGAAGCCGAACGAGGTCCATGCCCTCGAGGACATCAGCCTGATGATCGCTGGGGGTTCCTTCGTTTCGCTCATCGGTCCGTCCGGATGCGGAAAGTCGACGCTGCTGCGCCTGATCGGAGCACTCACGCATCCAACGCAGGGCGACATAGGTGTCAACGACAAATCTGCCGACCAGGCAAGGCTCGATCGTGACTACGGCATGGCCTTCCAGACGTCTGGCCTGTTCAAGTGGCGGAGCGTCACAGAGAACGTCGAGTTGCCTCTCCAGTTGATGGGCTGGTCAAAGACCGATCGCAGGGAGCGGGCAGCAGAGATGCTCGATCTCGTCAAGCTCGGCGAATTCTGCAACCACTACCCGCACGAACTCTCTGGAGGTATGAGGCAGCGGGTCGCGATTGCGCGGGCGCTCTCGTTCCGGCCTTCGCTGCTACTCATGGATGAGCCTTTTGGGGCACTCGACGAAATGACGCGCGAGCACATGCAGACCGAGCTGCTCGACATCTGGAACAAGACAGGCAAGACGATCGTGTTCGTGACCCACTCGATCCCTGAGGCAGTGTTCCTCTCACAGCGCGTGATCGTGTTTTCACCGCGCCCGGGCCGGATCGCCTCTGACATCACCGTCGATCTTGGTGATCGGACGTTTGAGACACGCGAGGCTTCTGCGTTCTTCGAGAAGATCACCGAGGTGCGTGAGGCACTGCGATTCGAGGAGTCACGCATTTGACTTCAGAAACGATATCGAAGGTGTTCCGGGGGTCTGCTCCTGCGATCGTCGTTGGCTTCGGCGGGTTGCTGTTCTGGGAAGTGTCGCTGCTGGTCATCAATCCTGACGGTTTCGTCCTTCCCGCACCCTCAGCGATCCTCGTGGCTTTCTTTGAGAACTTCGACGAGATATGGGTCGCGACCAGGAACACGGGTTTCATCGTCATCACAGGACTGATCGGTGGCGTTGTGCTCGGTGTCGTGTGGGCGCTGCTCGTGTCACGTTTCCGTTTGGCGAACGAGACCCTCACCCCGCTTGCGATCTCGTTGAACGCCATCCCCATCATCGCCCTCGCCCCCATCTTCAATGCGTGGTACGGACTCTTGTCACCGGTGTCGAACCAGGCGATCGTTGTGATTCTCGTGTTCTTCCCTGTCTTCATCAACACCACGAAGGGACTCACCGATGTGGGAGCGACAGAGATCGAGCTGATGCGCTCGTATGCAGCATCGTCCTGGCAGGTGACGAGGACCGTCCGAATCCCGAATGCCATGCCGTTCTTCTTCACTGCGCTCAAGATCGCAAGCTCTCTCGCTGTCATCGGAGCGATCGTTGCTGAGTACTTCGGAGGTCGACAGGATGCGCTCGGCCCGCTTATCGTGCAGAATGCCGGTCTCACCAGATACACACAGGCTTGGGCGGCAGTGCTCGCCGGCAGCATTCTTGGCATCGTGCTGTATGTGGCGAGCGGAGCTTTCGAGCGGGCCTCCATGCCATGGAGACCCGATGCGGAGACAGGAAGGGCGTAGGCCCTGTGGGAAGGAAATATGGAGGAGAAACGTATGCAATGGGGTAAGAAGAAATGGCTGTCTCGCTGGCTGATCATGCTGTCGGTGTTCGCCATGGTTGCAGCTGCCTGCAGCAGCTCAGATGACGATGCATCTGGTGAACTGACGCCGGTGAAGCTGCAGTTGCAGTGGTTCACCCAGGCGCAGTTTGCCGGGTACTTTGCGGCGGTGGATCAGGGGTTCTACAAGGACGTTGGTCTTGACGTCACGATCCTCGAGGGCGGTGTCGACATCGTGCCGGCGACGGTTCTCGACTCTGGTGCGGCAGACTTTGCGATCTCGTGGGTCCCACGCGGGCTCGTGCCTCGTGAGGAGGGATTGAACATCACGAACATCGCTCAGGTGTTCCAGCGCTCAGCAACTCTCCAGGTGTCGTTCGTCGATACGGGTATCAACGGAGTTGGTGACCTCGCTGGACGAACCGTGGGCAACTGGGGCTTCGGGAACGAGTTCGAGCTGCTTGCCGGGATGAGGTCCGCCGGTCTTGATCCCGCGACAGACGTTGATCTCGTCCAGCAGCAATTCGACATGCTTGCGCTCATCAGCGGCGACATCGACGCTGCACAGGCAATGATCTACAACGAGTACGCACAGGTGCTCGAGACGGTGAATCCTGACACGGGCGAGCTGTATCAGCCAAGCGATCTGTCGATCATCGACTGGAACGACGTCGGTACCGCAATGCTCCAGGACGCCATCTGGGCCGATGCCGACAAGCTTCAGGACGATGCTGCATACCGCGAGACAGCGGTCAAGTTCGTCGAAGCTTCGCTTCGCGGTTGGGCATTCTGCCGTGACGAGTTCGACAAGTGTGCCGACATCGTCCTCGCTGCCGGTCCAACGCTGGGTGAATCGCATCAGCGGTGGCAGCTCAACGAGATCAACAACCTGATCTGGCCATCCCCACAGGGTGCCGGGACGATGGATGCGGCATTGTGGAACCAGACCGTATCGGTCGCAACGTCTGAGGGAATCCTCGAATCTGCTCCAACCGATGGTGCGTTCGTATCTGACATCGTTTCAGAGGCCCTTGCGAACCTGACAGCAGACGGTGTCGATGTGATCGGCAATGATTGGTCACCCAGGACGATCGAGCTGAGAGAGGGCGGGGAATAGTCAGCGCCGGGTGACTTCGGTTACCCGGCATACGTGAAGAGGATGGGACGGGTATGAACCAGATGATGACGATGGCTGTCGATTCCGGAGGGTTGGCGCCTCAGCCAACGATGACTCCGGACGAGGCGCTGGTTGAGGCACATCGCTGCCTCATGTGCTGGGACGCTCCGTGCACGCGTGCGTGCCCAACGAGTATCGACGTGCCGGGGTTCATCAAGAGGATCGCGCACCACGATCTGATCGGTTCTGCCCGGACCATCCTCAAGTCGAACATCCTTGGCGGATCATGCGCTCGTGTCTGCCCGACGGAGGTGTTGTGCGCAGGGGCGTGCGTATTGAACGACCTTCACGAGCGGCCGATCGACATCGGGCGTCTCCAGGCATTCGCGACGGATGCTGTTGTTTTCGGTGATGTCGATCTGTTCGCATCCCAAGAGCCGACGGGACACAGTGTTGGGATTGTCGGCGCCGGACCGGCGGGACTCTCGTGTGGTGCTGAGCTTGCAAAGCTCGGTCACGATGTTGTCCTGTACGACGCAAACGATGAACCCGGAGGTCTCAACACGTATGGCGTTGCCAACTACAAGATGGACAAAGCAACTGCGCTGCGCGAGGTGGAGTTCGTCAAGGGGCTTGGCGTGAAGATCCGGTCATCGACTGCGATCGGAAGCGACGTCTCGATTGAAGAGCTGTTCTCTGACCACGAAGCGCTTTTCGTCGGCGTAGGACTCGGTTCCGTGCCACTTCTCGGACTCGAAGGGGAGGATCTCGATGGCGCAGGCGATGCACTCGATTTCATCGCCGATGTGCGAGGTGGTCAGGTGGATCTCTCAGGCGAAAGCGTCGTCGTGATCGGTGGCGGGAACACCGCGATCGACGCCGTTTCTCAGGCATCGCGCCTCGGAGCCGACCGCGTCCATCTTGCGTATCGCAGGGGACGTGACGAGATGAAGGCGTATCCACACGATATCGAGCGAGCGCTCATGAGCGGCGTCGAGTTCATCCACTGGGTAGCGCCATTGCGCATCGAGGGAGCCGGGTCCGTATCAGCGCTTGTATGTGAACGCACCGAGTACACCAGCAACGGCGACCTTGTTGCAGTTCCGGAGAGTGAGTTCAGGATCCCGGCAACCATGGTCCTGCGGGCGACCGGTCAGGAGAAGCGGATCGGCTTCTTCGACCAGCTCGAGGGTGTTGAGACCGATGAAGGCGGAAGGGTTGTCGTCGACGATGGTTTCCGGACCGGAAACCCCAGGATCTGGGCTGGCGGGGATTGCGTCAACGGAGGCAGGGAAGTAGTGGATGCAGTGGCTCACGGGAGAGCCGCCGCAGTGAGTATCGATGAGTCGCTGCGCTCAGGCGCAGCCGGGAAGTGAGACAGCATCATGGCTGATCTTTCAGTGAATATCTGCGGTATCGAGTCGCCGAATCCGTTCTGGCTTGCATCTGCACCTCCGACCAATACCGGCGACCAGATAGCGCGCGCCTTTGACGCCGGGTGGGGCGGGGCGGTGTGGAAGACGCTTGGCGTGCCCGTCGAGAACGTCTACAGCAGATACAGCTCGGTCGACCTGAATGGCCAGCGGATGATGGGATTCAACAATATCGAGCTCATCACCGACCGATCCCTCGAGGACAATCTCATTGAGATCGAAGAAGTGAAGCGGCGGTACCCGGACAATGTGGTAGTTGTCAGCCTCATGGTCGATTCGAATCCCGAGGCATGGGACACGATCATCAAGCAGGTCGAACAGGCCGGCGCAGACGCGATCGAGCTGAACTTCGGATGTCCTCACGGCATGTCCGAACGAGGAATGGGATCTGCCGTTGGGCAGGTGCCCGAATACACGTGTGATATCACCGGCTGGGCGAAGGCATCTGCGACGGTCCCCGTGTTCGTGAAGCTCACGCCGAACATCACAGACATCACGGTTGCCGCCCGTGCAGCGAAGGATGGTGGCGCCGATGCGGTCAGCCTGATCAACACGATCAATTCGATCACAGGCGTGGACCTCGACAGCTTCGTGCCGCGCCCCGTGGTCGGCGACATGTCGAGTCATGGTGGCTACTGCGGACCTGCCGTGAAGCCGATCGCACTCAACATGGTTGCAGCAATCGCGGCGGATCCGTACACCGAGGATCTCCCGATCAGCGGCATCGGGGGTATCGCGACGTGGCAGGATGTTGCCGAGTACATCCTTCTCGGTGCGACGAACATTCAGGTGTGCACCGCTGTGATGCATTACGGATATCGGATCGTCGAAGACATGCACGAAGGTCTCTCGAACTATCTAGACAGCAAGGGCATGACGAGCGTCGAGGAGCTTCGCGGGTTGTCCGTGAACAAGGTCACGGATTGGCAGAACCTCGACATCAACTATGTCATCAAGGCCACCATCGACCAGGACAAGTGCATCAACTGCGGTCTCTGCTACATCGCGTGTTTCGATGGTGCACACCAGGCGATTTCGGCAGAGCGCACCGCAGACGACAAGACGAAGGTCGCCATCATCGACGATCTCTGTGTCGGGTGCAACCTGTGCAGTCTCGTGTGTCCGGTCCAGGGATGTATCACGATGGAGGAGCGAGATCTGGGTCAGACCCACATGACATGGAGCGAGTACCTCAGTGATGACAGACCGGGGGAGTTGTACCCGCGACCCAAGCACGGGCTCACCATCGGCAAGGCCTGACGCAAGAGGGTTGTCGGACGTCGGTGTACTCGGCAGACACTCACCGTTTCAGTCCGCAGGATCTGGTATTGCGCTATGCGTTGTCACCCATGCACACGCCCAGGGACCGCGCCGCCCGGATCCATGGATGGTCGAGTGGCACCGTGTGGCGTTTCCCTGCGACATCCTCGAGAGGAACTGTCACATAGTCGTCGCCCCTCGCCGCGATCATGACGCCGAATTCCCCACGTTCGATCACGTCTGTTGAGGCAGTGCCGAGATTCGTGGCGAGGATGCGGTCGGTCGGTGACGGTGTCCCGCCCCGTTGCACATGACCCAGGATGGTCACCCGCGATTCGAGACCCGTTCGCTCAGAAAGCAGATTCGCTATCTCGACTGTCGAGAGTCTTCCCGAAAAGAGTTCCGCTGACCGTGTCTTGAACAGTTCTCTCTCTGCTCGGTCGGTTGCCCGGTATTCGAGCTGGAGTGCTGCGAGTTCCCTCCCAAGGCCTTCTTCGATCGCTCCCTCAGCAACTGCGACGATCGAGAATGGGCTGCCGGCTGTTCGGCGGTTCCTGATCGACTCTGCAACGAGATCGATCGAGTATGGGATCTCAGGAATCATGATCACATCCGCCCCACCACCGAGGCCGGCCCCGAGTGTCAGCCAACCGGCGTTGTGGCCCATGATCTCAACGACGATGACACGATGATGGCTGTGCGCCGTTGAGTGGAGACGATCAACGGCCTCCGTCGCCACACCGAGGGCGGTGTCGAAGCCGAAGCTCCGATCCGTGCCGTGCACGTCGTTGTCGATCGTCTTTGGGAGGGTCACGACGGGCATGCCTTTGAGCGAGAGGCGAAGGGCGTTCCTCTGGGTACCGCCGCCACCGAGACAGACAAGGGCTTCGAGCTGATGCTCGTTGAACGTATCGAGCATCACCCCTGACATGTCCATGGG
>JAZFUH010000187.1:0-3777 GCA_036447125.1 Acidimicrobiia bacterium
ATGCTCGAACCACGGCTCGGTCTCCCCCGGGTCTGCGAAGTCTCCGTCACCGTTACGATCGATGAACCGGGTGAGCCTTCCCGTTCGCTTGGTCACGTCGACGGGGTCATCACCCAGGCCGGCCTCCGCCACCAGAATGCCGCCGGTGGAATCAACAGTGACGCCACGCGGGTTGCGAAGGCCGGTGAGGATCACATCAACCATGACGGAAGTCGAGGGATCCGAGGGACGAGAGATCGTACATGATGCCAGCACGAGGCTGGACAGTATGAGAAGGACACCCGCACGAACTTGGTCAGCGCGCACGAACCACTACCGTTCCAGCCGCCTTGTCGTGCAGCCCTCGTCGAAGAGAGTCGAAGAGCAGCCAGCCGTAGATGACCGCGGAGAGGATGCTCACCCCGGGCATGAACACGAAGACGCCAGGCACGACCCACCGCAGGGCAGCCGGGACAAGTCCGGGAATCCGTGCAGTTCGTTCCATGACAACTCTCGTGCCCATCAGCATCTTGCCTGGCGTCTGACCGCGCGAGACGGTGAACCCGACGTAATAAGCCGCACCGACGAGGCCCTGAACGAACCTGGCCGAGGTCGGCAACCGCAGAGCATCACTGCCGCCGAGATCGATGCCGAGAACCGAAATGAGAACAAGGGCGATCATGACAAGAACCACCCAGTCGATCATGAATCCGACGAGGCGTCTCCAGGGTTCAGCGACATCGTCTTCATCAACGGGAAACCCACTGCCTAATTCGATCATGTCGTGTCCTTCGATCATGTCAAGTGCCCCTGTGCCACGATGCCAGTCACGATGTCAGGCATCCGATCGAGGGGCAAGAATGGCTTCGATGACGCGCATGTTCGCGATCGCATCCGAGATGGGGACAGGGACAGCGGCGTCATCGAGAACGGCACGGGCGAACAGCTCTGCTTGGATCGTGTAGTGATCGGCGGGAGGAAACACGATCGTGTCTGTGGTTGTCTGCGTTGCTGGATGTGAGCCTGTTGTGACGAAGATCCTCGATTCGCGGCGGTGGTGGGTTGAACGGGATCTCGAATTCGATTCGACCGGCCGAACCGACGATGTGGACCCATTGATCGTCTTCTGCTCGCGTTGAGCATGTGAACGTGGACCACCCGCCATCGGGAAAATCAAGAGTCGCCGAGCCCACGATATCTATCCCCATTTCAGCATCTCGTCGGATCTCGGACCTGATCCGCACGGGCTCGGCTCCGAACAGCATGCGCGCCACATTGATGCTGTAGCAGCCGATGTCCATCATCGCTCCACCGCCGCTCTCGGGACGATTGCGGATGTTGGTTGGATCATCGTTGTAGAAACTGAACCAGCTCTCCACGGAGACGAGATCGCCGATCGTGCCGTCTTTCAGCAGACGAATGGCTTCGACCCATTGCGGGTGGTGACGGTACATGAAGGCCTCCTGGAGCTTCACCCCCGCGTGCTGACATGCAAGGGCCATCTCCTCGGCCTGGACAGCGGAGAGAGCCAACGGTTTCTCACAGAGCACATGTTTGTGCGCTGCGGCGGCTTTGATGACCCATTCGGCATGCAAGTCGTTGGGAAGGGGAACGTAGACCGCGTCGACATCTTCTGCATCCAGCAGGTCCTCGTAACATCCGTATGCGGCTCGTATCCCCAACTCGGCTGCGGCGGCGCTCGCTCGTCGAATATCACGCGAAGCGATGGCCACGACCTCACAGTTTTCGGCGCGTTGGATGGCTGGAATCACCCGGCTCATCCCAATGTCGGCCGTGCTGAGAATCCCCCATCGGACCAGTGGCATCTCATCCTCCTCCGATAGAACCTACCGCTCGTTCCGTTGATGCAAGCCTCAAGTCGAATCCCAAGGGGAGTCACCAATTCGCACGGTCATACGTTTCACGATACGCACGGCCGTCGACGGCATCTCTGGGTTCGACAACAAGATCGGGAACAAGTCGCCAACCTGCTTCGGAACCGGTGGCGGCCACCACGGCCTGTCTGCATGCGCCTGCAGCGGCTGACTCATCATCAACGTGAACTGCCAATGGCTGGCCCCAGAGGTCAGCGACCCACTGCCGGAACGCAACTGAACGAGCGCCGCCACCGGTGAGATGGAGTTGACCTGTCGTACCCACACCACACGAGGCAAGAGCGTCAATGCCGTACATGAGTCCGCACACGACCCCGATGTGCGCCGCCGCGGCGATGTCACCTCGCGTGGTTTCGTTGCTGAGCCCAAGAAGGGACCCTCTCGCATCCGGAAGGTTGGGGGTTCGCTCGCCGTCGAAGTAAGGCTTCATGACGAGGCTCGGGTCCGGTGATGCCTCGAGGGCGAGCTCTGAGAACTGCTCCCTATCTGCGTCCAGCCACCGCGCAACGGTGTCCGTCACCTTCGTGGCGTTCAACGTCGCTACCAGCGGAAGATACCGCCCGGTTGCGTCGGCGAAGCCGGCGACGATACCCCCCGGATCGGTGATCGCATGATCGGTCACGGCGTAGACCGTGCCAGACGTCCCGAGCGACATTGCAATGTCCCCCGGTTCGAGCCCGAGAGCGTACGCTGCGCCCATGTTGTCCCCTGTGCCGCACGCAACGGGAATACCCGGGTTCAGACCCGTCACGGCTGCAGCCTCCGACGTCACGACTCCGGCCGGCTCCGTTGGGCCGAGCACTCTCGGAAGACGGTCGATCAGGCCTTGTGGATCCTCCACGACAAGGCCAAGAAGATCGGGCTCGTACGCTTCGCTCACCGGTGACCACCAGCCCGTCCCAGAGGCATCACCTCTGTCCGTGACCCGCTGACCGGAGAGTCGGAACGTGAGAAAGTCGTGAGGCAACATGAACGCGGCTGCGCTCGCGACCACATGCGGCTCGTTCTCCACCAGCCACGCAAGCTTCGTGATCGTGATCGACGCCACAGGCACCACACCGCACCGTTTCGCCCATGCGTCGGCACCGAGACGCTCCACGAGTGCTTGTGCCTGGGGCGCTGACGTTGTGTCGTTCCAAAGCTTTGCGCTGCGTAAGGAACCGCCATCGGCATCGAGACACACGAGCCCGTGCTGCTGTGCCACAACCGATATCGCCTTCACTTGAGCCAGGTGGTCCGAGACCTGGGAGAGGGCGTCCGAGAGGGCCGCCCACCAACGATCAGGATCCTGCTCGCTCACCGGTGGATGAACCGAGGGATGGGCGGCGCGCCCGGTCGCGACGAGATCACCTGTCTCGATCTGTCTGATCTCGACTTTCGTCGATTGGGTCGACGAATCGACGCCGGCCACCAAACTCATGTCACGCCCACACGTTTGGTCACGTGGTGGCCCAGATGACCTTGTTGACCTCGTTCTCGAGCAGCTCCTGGCGACCCGACACCGGACTCGGGTCCAAACCGCCCTCTGAGGCCTTGTCCGCGATCGATCTCAGATCCGCGTCCTTGGAGAAGATCATGCGCCCGAGGTCACCATCCCATCGGGCGTATCGGTCCTTGCGAGCCTGATCCAGCACTCCGTCCTCGATGAGCGCACTTGCGACAAGCAGCGACCGGGCAAGGGTGTCGATCCCACCTATGTGGGCGTGGAACAGGTCTGTCCGGTCCATGCTCTGGCGACGAAGCTTCGTGTCGAAGTTGAATCCGCCCGAGGTGAAACCCCCGCCACGAAGAATCTCGTAGAGTCCCAGCGAGAGCTCATCGACCGAGTTGGGGAACTGGTCTGTGTCCCATCCGTTCTGTGGGTCACCACGGTTCGCGTCGACACTGCCAAAGATGCCATTGT
>JAZFUH010000188.1:0-4143 GCA_036447125.1 Acidimicrobiia bacterium
GGATACCTCGGAGGGGGGTTGTATCTGCTGTTCGCCCTGATATTGATCCTGCTCTCGAGCGACGAACCGGGCGCGACGCTCACCGAGACGTTCGCTGCACGGATCGCCATCTTCGGTTCGGGAATCTGGTGGATCGCCTTCTCGTTCGTTTCTCTGGCAAGGCTTCCTGCCGATGGGACCGGGGGGGCGAAAAGGAGTCTCGGTGAGTATGCGTCGATCGGATTCTCGCGCACGATCAAGACCACGAAGAAGCTCAGGGAGTTTCCCCAGCTATTGATGTTCGTTGTTGCGTTCATCATCTACAACTCCGGTATCGGGACCGTGATCGCGATATCCGGGCCGTACGCCGAGGACACGCTCGGTCTCGAGCTTGAGACCATTGCACTCGCGTTCCTGATCGTGCAGTTCATAGCGGTTGGCGGTGCCTTCATGCTCGGAGCGCTCGCCAACCGAATCGGTCCGAAGCGCTCAGTGCTCATCACCCTTGTTGTCTGGATCGGCGTTGCAGTGATGGCCTACTTCCTCCCCGAGGGCAGTGCGACAGGTTTCCTTGCTCTTGCAGCGGTGATCGGTTTCGTGCTCGGTGGCGTCCAGGCGCTGTCTCGAAGCCTCTATGGCACGATGATCCCTGAGGAGGCATCAGCCGAGTTCTTCGGTTTCTACTCAGTGTTCTCGAAACTCTCAGGCATTGGACCGCTCATCTTCGGGCTTGTGAGTGTGACCACAGGTTCGGGCAGGGCGGCGATCCTATCGATCGCACTGTTCTTCATAGTCGGCCTCATCATGCTTGCACGGGTGGACGTCGACGAGGCCAGGGCGTCGAGGGATCAATGGGATTTCGAGACGGCATAGACGTGGACAGTGAGACATGCACATAAGCGATATCACGGTCGAGGATCCGGCTGGCAAATCCGTGATCCTTGGGGATGTGATCACGGTGCCGACGATCGTCGTGCTTGTGAGGTACTTCGGCTGACCGCCCTGTCTCAAGATGCTGGCGCAGTTGGCGGCGGCCCACGAACGGATCGAAGCAAGCGGAGGAGCGGTCATCGGGATCGCACCGGCGGCTTCACACCAGGCCGACCATCTGATGGAATCGGGCATCCCGTTCGATCTCTTCCTCGACCCCGAACGCCGAGTGAGTGAACGTGTGGGTATTGGCAAGCAGTCGATGACCCGGCTCGTGTTCAACCTGCCTGCATGGAGGCGTTACGTCAGAGCCCTCTTGGCCGGGAACTGGCAGAGACGGATCACCGGGCACTACTCCAATCTTCCGGGGATCGTGGTCGTGAACTCCTCGGGCGAGATCACCTTTGTCCACCGGGGCACCGGTCTCGGTGATTACCCCTTGCTCGAGTCCGTGATTGCTGAGCTTCGCTCAGAGACGGATAAGCTCGATCGCGGGTAATGAGATAGTCAACTTCACGCCACCCAACCCCATTCTGTGGGCCCACGACCGGACTCACCCCGGTGTGGAACCCAGGGTCGCGATCGTTGGAGGAGATCATCCTTGTCGACTTGCATCCGTGTCTGAGGGACAATGGATGCAATGAAACCCACGACGACAAGCAACTCGGTCCTGGTGGTGATTGGCGTAGTCGTTGCAGTACTCGTCGTGGTCGCCGTGGTCCTTGCCGTCCAGCCACCGAAGACCTTCGATACGGACACGCCCGAAGGCGCCGTGCAGCGCTATTACGAGGCGGTTCTCGATGGCGACGACGACCTCGCTTCAACCTACATGACCGAAGATCTGAACGAATCCTGCGGTCGAGAGTTCCGGTACTTCGACAAGGGTGAGGATGCTCGGATCGTCATCGTCGCTTCTCGGATCGAGGATGATAGAGCTGAACTCGATGTGACGATTGAGGTCTCGTATGGCGATGGTCCATTCGGTGGAGGCTCATACGACCAGGACGAGACAGTGCGCCTCGAACGCCACGGCGATCGGTGGCTGATCAGCGAGCCAACGTGGCCGATGGACCGGTACGGCTGCGGGGAGTTCGAAGGATGATCGTGGTGTTGGTCGGCATCCTCGGGTCACTCATCCAGCTGGCCATCATGGGAGGCATCGTCTTGTTGATCATTCGTCTTGTCTCTGGCCGCGACAAGGCCTCATCGGAGGGCATTGGGATTCTCATTCGCCGGTTCTTCGTGTACTCGATAATGCTTGTCATGCTCGTCCTCGTCGGCATCGGCGTTGCTGGCCTTGTCCAGGCTGCGTGGCCGGGTTTCGACCAGTTGACCGACAGCAGCTCACAGACAGCCATCTCGATCGCGTTCGTCGTTGTCGGCCTTCCTGTCTATTCGGGACTTGCTCTCTACACCAGGAGACAGCTGAGGGAAGATCCGAAGGAACAGCGATCGATGGGATGGGCGTTCTACCTCACGGTCGCTCTCATCGGATCACTCCTCACGTCGATGTCGCTCATCGGCGCGGTGCTGTCCAATCTCGCAAGCGATGGTGACATCGACCGGACGCTGCTGATTCACGCTGTGACCTGGACCGCCATCTGGGCAGGTCACTGGTGGGTAGCACAGATGTGGAAACCAGAGCGAAACACACAGTTCCACGTTCTTCTCGGTTCGGTTGTGGGTCTGATCTGGGCCTTCACGGGTGCCTTCGCAACGATCGCCGCGGTTCTCTCGACCGTCTATGACGACCTGTTCCTCATCTCGATAGTTGACGCTGGCATCGCCGACCTTCTGGTACCCATGACCGTTGTCCTCGTTGGCAGCCCGGTCTGGTGGTGGTACTGGTTCCGCCATGCACGCCGAGGTCCCCGAACCCCCTGGTGGCTTGCACACGTGCTCCTGCTTGGTGTACTGGGCGGTGCCGTCACGGTGATCGCCGGGATGGGAGTCATGCTGTTCGGAGTGCTCGACTGGGTCCTTGGAGATCCAGCATCGGGTGCTTCCGCACACTTCACGTTCCTCCCCGGCGCGATCACAGGCGTTGTGGTCGGTGGAGCAACCTGGGCGTACCACGCTGCGGTACTTGGCAGCCGCGATGAAAGGGACCACAGCGAGGTCGGCAGGACCTACGACTACCTGCTGGCAGGAGCAGGTCTCGTCGTCGCGGCGGGCGGGATCACAACGCTCATCGCCACAGCGATCAAGGCGGTCAGCGGTGTCACGATCGTGACCTCCGGCGGTGGCAGCACCTTGGCTGCCGCCATCACGCTGATCGTGATCGGCACACCGCTGTGGTGGCGCTATTGGTCGACGATCCAGAGATTCAAAACCGTGGATCCCGCGGGTGAGCTCCGATCGATCACGAGGCGAATCTACATCGTCGTGCTCTTCGGTGTTGCCGGGATCGTTGCTGTGATCAGCCTCATCGTCCTCGTGTTCCTCGTGTTCGAGGACATCCTCGATGGCAACTTCGGTTCAGGCACGTTGGACAGTGCTGCTGTGTCCGTTGCGCTTCTGCTCACTGCTGGAGCGCTCGCCTGGTACCACTTCGCCGTGTTCAGAGAGGACAGAACGGACTTCGTACCCGAGCCGGACGATTCACCGGTGGTTCCGGATGCACCCAAGGTGCGTACAGTGCGCCGCGGGTTGTTGGAGGAGACGCTGGAGGCGTTTGCGGAGGCAGGGCACGACCGTACCTCGGTGTTGTGGTCCAAGGACGGGTTCGAGGTGGAACCACTCGATGAATAGAGCAGGTTCCATTCGTTGCGGAGGCACCTACCCTCCACCGACGGACCAAAGGGAGACAGATGACATTCGATACTGCAGCTCTCGCCGACCTTTCGCTGCCTGATCCCGAAGGATCGTTGCTCCGACTCGGAGACCTCTGGCAGGACGAAGCGCATGTCCTGTTGTTCCTTCGACATTTCGGTTGACTGACGTGTCGTGAGCGGGCCGGTCAGGTCCGAGATCGATACGAGGAGCTGACACAGTCAGGGTCGGGTGTGACCGCGATCGGCACCGGCGGCAGGCGCTACGCAAAGGCGTTCATCGAGGACGAATCTGTGCCATTCCCGGTCCTGCTCGATGAGAACGGGTCGGCAGCGGACATTGTCGAGATGAACCGTCTTGGTGCCGTGTCGTTGATGAGACCGGACGCACTCCTTGCGGGTGCAAGATCCCTCGCCCGCGGCAACCGCCAGCACAACACAGGTGCCAGACCGACCCAGCTCG
>JAZFUH010000189.1:0-9554 GCA_036447125.1 Acidimicrobiia bacterium
TCGGTCACTTGTGACGAGATCGATGAGCCGAATCGCGTCATCGTGGCGTTCGACGCAGCCGTTCGACGAGTACCTCGTTCAGCACGACGTCGTCGCGCTCTCTGACATCGATACAAGACGTCTCACGAGGCATATTCGTGACGGCGGGTCGATGCCCGTCGCCGTAGGTGTCGATACGGACGAGGCTGAGCTCGTCTCCCTGGCAGCCGCGGCTCCATCCATGGAGGGACAGGATCTTGTATCCGGTGTCTCCACCGATGAGCTCTATCGAACCAAGGCCGACGGTTCACCCACCGGCCACGTTGTCGCCTACGACTTTGGGATAAAGAGGGACATCCTCCGCTCGATGAACAACCGTGGCCTCGACGTGACTGTTGTACCAGCATCGACTTCGGCGAACGAGGCCCTTGCCCTTGAGCCGGACGCCGTGTTCCTGTCCAACGGGCCGGGCGACCCCGAGCCCCTCACCGGCCCTATTGAGGCCATCAGGGGATTGCTTGGAGAGGTACCCGTGTTCGGTATCTGCCTTGGCCACCAGCTTCTCGGTCTTGCCCTCGGAGCAAGCACATTCAAGCTTCCGTTCGGGCATCACGGCGGGAACCACCCCGTGCGGAGATTGAGCGACGGCGGTGTCGAGATCACGTCTCAGAACCACGGATTCGCTGTTGATCTGTGGTCCATGACCGGCGACGAACGCCCACAGCACAGTGGACTTCCGACACCGGGCCTTCTGGCGAAGAACGTCCGCACCCCCTTCGGCGAAGTGTCCGGAACCCACCAGAACCTCAACGACGGAACGAACGAGGGTTTGGTGTGCCATGACATCACCGCATTCTCGGTGCAGTACCACCCCGAAGCCGCACCGGGGCCGAACGACGCATCACGGCTCTTGGATCACTTCACCGATGTTGTGCGGGACAGCCATGCCCAAGCGCACTGACATCCAGTCGATCCTGGTCATCGGATCTGGTCCGATCATCATCGGGCAGGCATGTGAGTTCGACTACAGCGGCACTCAGGCCGTAAAGGTGCTGCGAGAGAACGGGTATCGCGTCGTACTTGTAAATTCCAATCCTGCGACGATCATGACCGATCCGGAGTTCGCCGATGCCACCTATATCGAGCCGATCACTGCCTCGATCGTCGAGCAGATCCTCCGGAAGGAGCGCCCAGACGCCCTTCTCCCAACCCTTGGAGGACAGACTGCGCTCAACGTGACGATGGAGCTTTCACGAAACGGGGTTTTCGAGGAATTGGCCGTTGAACTTATCGGGGCATCCCTCGACTCGATCGAAGCGGCAGAGGATCGCGGCAGATTCAAGAAGGTCATGGAGGCTGCGGGCATCGAGACAGCAAAGGCCCACTACGTCACCTCCATGGAGGAGGCAAGAGCAGCCGCAGCCGACCTCGGTTACCCGGTCATGGTGCGACCCAGCTACATCCTTGGAGGAGGCGGTACGGGACTTGCCCACGACAAGGACGAGTTCGAGAGGATCACCCGGACAGGTCTGGATGCCTCTCCTGTCGGTGGAGTTCTCGTCGAGGAATCGATCTACGGATGGAAGGAGTTCGAACTCGAGGTGATGCGTGACCGTGCAGACAACGCCGTGATCGTGTGTTCGATAGAGAACCTCGATCCGATGGGTGTCCACACAGGAGATTCCATCACGGTTGCGCCGGCGATGACCCTGTCTGACAGGGAGTACCATGAGATGCGGGACGAAGCGATCGCATGCCTACGGGCCATAGGTGTTGAGACAGGGGGGTCGAATGTCCAGTTCGCCGTCGATCCGGGAACAGGTCGGCGAATCATCGTCGAGATGAATCCGAGGGTGTCGCGCTCATCTGCCCTCGCTTCAAAGGCCACGGGTTTTCCAATCGCAAAAATGGCGGCGCTGCTCGCCGTTGGACTCACTCTTGATGAGATCGTCAACGACATCACCGGCGAAACGCCAGCGTCATTCGAGCCCTCTCTCGATTACGTCGTCGTCAAGTTGCCCAGATTCGACTTCTCGAAGTTCCCTTCCGTGGATCCCGTCATAGGGACATCCATGCAGTCCGTTGGCGAGGCCATGGCGATCGGGAGGACATTCCCCGAGGCGCTCCAGAAGGCCATACGAAGTCTCGAAACCGGCCGCAAGGGACTCAACGCTGACCGTGCAGAGCGCAGACACACTCTGCTCTCTGATGAGGAACTGGCCGCAAGGCTTTCCGTCCCGAGCCCCGATCGGCTGTTCGAAGTCGCCGAAGCCATCCGCAGGGGAGTGGAGACCGGGTTCGTCGCCGCAGCGACTCACATAGATCCATGGTTCCTTGATCAGATTGCCCAGATCGTTGCCTGTCGCTCTGAACTCGAGAGCAACCGGCCGTCCCCCGAATCGCTCAGGGAAGCAAAGCGTTTCGGCTACTCGGATGAGCAACTCTCCTATCTGTGGGAGATGAAGACCGCAGAGGTCGCTGCGATGCGCGAACGGAACGGGATAAAGGTCACATACAACACGGTCGACACATGCGCAGCAGAGTTCGAGGCGAAGACCCCATATTTCTACTCGTCATACGAGGACGAATCTGAAGCGCATCTGCCGGGTGGGCGGACGGTTCTGGTGCTCGGATCTGGCCCGAACAGGATCGGTCAGGGCATTGAGTTCGATTACTGCTGCGTGCATGCTGCCTTCGCCCTTTCAGATGCTGGCTATGAAACCGTGATGCTCAACTGCAATCCCGAGACCGTGTCAACCGACTACGACACTTCGACACGGCTGTACTTCGAACCGCTTACGACAGAGGACGTCCTCGCCGTTGTTGAAGCTGAACAGCCCATTGCAGTGATTGTGCAACTCGGAGGTCAGACACCACTCGGCCTGGCTCACGATCTCGAACGAGCGGGTGTTCACATCGCAGGCACGACTCCTGACGCGATTGACATGGCAGAGGACAGGGAACGCTTCTCTGCACTCTGTTCGAGGTCCGGAATCCGCCAACCGCCCCATGGCACGGCGATGAGTGTCGCTGAAGCGATGGAAGTCGTTGATGAAATCGGTTTCCCCGCTGTCGTCAGACCTTCCTATGTGCTCGGTGGCCGATCAATGCGCATCATCTACGGGGTGGAGGATCTCAGTGCATACCTTGGGGAGCTGTACGGCGAAACGTCCGACGGCGAGGCAGATCTCTCCGACTCTCCTCTGCTCATCGATCGATTCCTTGAATCGGCGATCGAGGTCGATGTCGACGCAGTATTCGACGGAGAGGAGATCTACATCGGCGGGATCATGGAGCACGTCGAAGAAGCCGGCATTCATTCGGGGGATTCGGCCTGCGTCGTCCCTCCACCGACGCTGGGGGACCAGGTCATCGATCAAGTCCTTGCCGACACTCTCAAGCTTGCGCAAGGGCTCAATGTCGTCGGGCTCCTGAACATCCAGTTCGCCATACGTGGCGACGATGTGTACGTGCTCGAGGCGAACCCAAGAGCTTCACGAACTGTGCCATTCATATCGAAAGCAACAGGAGTACCGCTCGCAAAGGTCGCCACAAGGGTGATGATGGGGGAGAAGCTCGCAGAACTCAAGGAAGCCGGCCTTGTACCGCATATGCCGATCGAGCTTCCATACACAGCTGTGAAAGAGGCAGTGCTTCCGTGGAGGCGCTTCCCGAACGAGGACACGCTACTCGGCCCGGAGATGCGCTCCACAGGCGAGGTGATGGGGATCGGATCAACCGCGGCGATCGCGTACTCCAAGGCGCTCAAAGGGGCAGGCCACGCCGTTCCTGATGGGGGAGCAGCGTTCATATCTCTGGCAGACAGGGACAAGGCGACCGGTGTAGAAGTGGCGCGGCTGCTGTCGGACCTCGGATTCAAGATCTTCGCGACTCACGGTACGGCGGGCCACCTTGCCCGAAACGGGATTCGCACAACCCACGTGGACAAGGTCGGGGAGGGTCCTTACGACCCGGTTCGCCTGATCGAGGACGGCCGAATCGACCTCATCGTGAACACACCGGCAGGTGGCAGAGCTCGCGGCGATGGCCGGATAATCAGACTTGCGGCCACGAGGCACGGCATTCCGTGCATAACGACCGCCGAGGGCGGACTCGCCGTTGTGAGGAGCATTCAAGCGGCACGGAGCGAGGACATAGGCGTCACGAGCATCCAGGACTTCCACGCATCGGCAGGCTTGTGATGCCCGGTCTCGAGACAAGCTTGGGTTCATACGATCTTTTATCACCCCTCATCGGCGCTTCGGGCACTGTCGGGTCACTCGTGGACTTTCAAGAGGTCATCGACTTCTCGTTCTATGGTGCCGCGACGACGAAGTCCGTCTCACCGGAGCCATGGCCAGGGAGAGAGCCACCCCGGATGGCTCACGGAGATACGGGCATGCTGAACGGGATCGGCATTCAGAACCCGGGAATCGAAGCCTGGGTCCTCTCCCATGCAGATACGTTCGCATCCATCCCCACTGATGTTTGGGGCAGTGTGGTCGCCCATGACATCGATGGTTTCGCAGAGGTCGCAAACAGGATGGCAGAGGCGGGTGTTGATGCGATCGAGGTGAACCTGTCCTGCCCGAACCTCGATGGCAGACCATTCGCATTCGATCCGAAGCTCTCAGCCGACATCGTGAACGCCGTAGGGCAGGCAACCCAGCTCCCCATTGGTGCGAAGCTCTCCTCTGATGCCCAACCGATCAGCGCCGTCGCCGCAGCCGTCCAGGACGCCGGTGCAGACTGGGTCGTGGTTGCAAACACCGTGATGGGAGCGCGGATCGATCCGGAGTCCAGGAGACCGGCGCTCAGCGGCCTCATAGGCGGATACTCCGGCGCTCCGATAAGACCGATCGCGATCAGAAGCGTCCTTGAGATCGCGATGGACCTTCCGGAACTTCCGATCGTCGGTTGCGGCGGTGTCTCAGATGCTGCACATGTTGTTGAGTTCCTGCTTGCTGGCGCATCAGCGGTTGCCATAGGCTCAGCTCACTTCAAAACGCCACGCGTCGCCAAGTCGATCACCCGCGATCTGAACAGGTACCTCAAGAGACACGGGATATCGTCCGTGACCGAACTGGTAGGGGCATACGAACCATGGTGAACGAGAACCCGATCATTGTCGCGCTCGACATGTCAACGGCCGAAGAAGCCGTGCTGATGGCCGAGACCGTTGCACCGAGCGTTGGGGCGTTCAAGATCGGCCTCGGATTGCTCCACGGCCCCGGACCCGGGACCATTGATGCACTGGTCCGAGTCGGCAGGCCGGTCCTTGTCGATGCGAAGTTGCACGACATCCCTTCACAGGTTGGCGCTGCAGCCGAACGTCTCGCCAAACATGGCGCACGATGGGTCACCGCTCACGTCAGCGGAGGTATCGACATGCTCGAGGCTGCAATCGAAGGTCTCGACAGGGGAGCGTCGGGAGCAGAAGCCGGCATTCTTGGAGTGTCCGTGCTGACATCACTCGACAAGACCGATCTCGAGCGAGTCGGCATCCGCAGGACCCCTGGGCAACTTGTCGGCAAGATGGCCAAACTCGCGGACCGGACAGGGTGCGAGGGTCTTGTGTGCTCGCCCCTGGAGCTGAACGTCGTCGCTCAAGCCGCACCCTCGCTCATACGCGTCACGCCCGGTATCAGACCGGTGGAGACAGAGGACGACCAGACGCGAACCGCCACGCCACGCGAAGCGATCGAAGGGGGTGCAACGATGCTCGTCATCGGCAGACCGATCACGAGAGCTTCGGATCCTGCTCGTGCCGCGGCTGAGATCCTGCGTGATATCACGCGTGAACAGCCTCTTGATTGATACGATGCCCCGAAAAGGAGGACGTGTGCTTCCAGAGATGACAGACGAACAGCGAGCTGCCGCTCTGAAACGTGCCGGCGAGGCTCGAAGAATACGAGCAGAGATCAAGCATCTGCTCAAGAGTGGCAGTCTCACCTTTCAGGACGTTCTCGAGAAAGCTGATGAGGACGACCTGGTAGCGGGCACGAAGATCAAGGCGATCGTCGTATCGATGCCGCACATGGGGAAGGTGAGCACGAAGCGCCTTCTCGAAGAAATCGGAATCGCAGACAACCGTACAATCAGGGGCCTCGGTTCAAACCAACGCAAGGCCCTTCTTGAACGCTTCTCGTAAAAGCCGCACAGGTGGCAAGCTCATCGTCATTTCCGGCCCTTCGGGAGTTGGAAAGACGAGCATTGTTGACTCGATGCTCGAATCAACACCATCGGTGTTCTCCGTATCGGCAACGACGAGGAGCGCGCGCATCGGTGAAGTGGACGGAGTGGATTATCACTTCGTCCACAGACTCTCATTCGAGGCCAAGGTCGAAAGCGGCGAGATCCTCGAATGGGCGGAGTACGGTGGCAATCTCTACGGCACACTCCGCTCATCGGTACAGCCCATACTCGAGTCCGGACGGAACGTGATCCTTGACATCGAGAATGAGGGCGCAAAACAGATCAGGGAGAGCTATCCGGAGGCGTTATTGATCTTTGTCGCTCCACCCGATCTCGACACGCTTGCCAACCGTCTTGCAGGTCGAGGGGACACCACAGAGCGTGACATGGCTCTGAGGCTTGCCGTTGCGGCCGAACAGATCGCCGAGGCACCCCATGTATACGATCACATCGTCGAGAATGCCGACCTGGAAGAAGCCATCAACGCGGTTCTCGATATAGTTGGGGCCGAAGACACAGTTTTCCCCGTACAATGATGTCCCCAATCACACAACGTAAGACCTGAGGAGCCCATTGTCATGATGATTGAACCGCCGATCGGCGACCTGGTAGCGAAAACAGACTCTCGCTTCGCTCTCGTCGTGCTGGCCGCACGCCGTTCAAGGCAGATCAACGCGTATTTCAACGAGCTCGGAGCAGGGCTGGGTGGATATGTGCCACCGCAGGTCCACTCGCTCTCGCGTAAGCCGCTCTCGATCGCCCTTGAGGAGATCGTTGAGGACAAGGTTGTCATCGCTCCGATGGAGGAATAGGACATGGCCGTAGGGCGACGTGTCGTCCTCGGCGTGACCGGGGGAGTGGCAGCCTACAAATCCGCCTATCTCGCCCGAAGGCTGATAGAACGCGGTGCGATCGTTCGCGTCGTCATGACCGAGGCTGCCCTGCAATTCGTCGGAAAAGCAACGTTCGGGGCGATCACCGGAACTGAACCTGTGACGAACCTCTTCGGCGAGCAGGACGTCTCGCCTCACACAACTCTTGGCCAGTGGGCAGAAGCCATCGTCATCGCACCGGCCACTGCTTCGACGATGTCCAAGTTGGCGGTCGGTGACTCGTCGAACGTGCTCATCGCGACAGTGCTTGCCTCCCTGGCACCGGTCGTCGTCGCACCCGCGATGCACACTGAGATGTGGGAGCACCCCGCAACCCGGCGCAACGTCGAGACGCTCCGCGGATACGGATACACGATCGTTGAGCCTGAGCCAGGCGTTCTCGCCGGGGGTGACATCGGAATCGGTCGAATGGCAGAACCGGAAACGATCGCAGATGTCCTGGAATCACTGTTCGGCACCAGAGATATGGTCGGCATGAAGGTCATTGTGACCGCAGGAGGCACCAGAGAGCCGATAGACCCGGTTCGTTACATAGGTAACCGCTCATCGGGAAAGATGGGGAATGCCATAGCTGAGGTCGCCTCTGCGCGTGGAGCGCATGTGCTCCTCGTGACCGCAGCGGAACCGCCGGGAGGGGACGCGATCGAAACGATCACCGTTGAAACGGCTGATGAGATGGCAGAGGTGGTGTGGGCCAGAGCACCGGAGATGGATGTCGCTGTGATGGCCGCAGCTGTCGCTGATTTCAAGCCTCGTGTGGCCGGATCCGACAAGATTCGACGGGCAGACGGAATCCCGGAGATCGATCTCGTTCCGACACCCGACATACTCAAGGGCGTCCATGAGGCCACACCGCGTCCGATCCTTGTCGGCTTTGCAGCAGAGACGGGATCCTTGGATTCAGCCGTTGCCAAGGCCGAGGCAAAGGGGGTTGACCTGCTCGTTGCCAATGATGTCGCCAGGGAGGGGTCGGGTTTCGGCGCCGATACGAACGAGGTCAGGTTCGTCTTCAGTGACGGATCGGTGAAGGATCTCGACCTCATGTCGAAGCGTGATGTCGCCACCGAGATATGGGACACAGTGATGAACATCAGGACCGGGTCCTGACCACTCGAGGTGTCTGCCAGGTCGTTCCGGACATAAAGACCTTCTCGGTTGATGACGGATTCTCCTACCTGGTTCCGGCCAACCTGACCGTCGAAATCGGGAGCAGGGTCAGGGTGAGGGTCTCCGGTCGCAGGGTCAAAGGTTTTGTTACGGCTCTCCTCGAGGCCGACCATGCGCGTAAGTTGTTGCCGATCGAGGGACTCTCAGGTGACGTCGCCTCATTCACTGCTCCAATGCTCGAATCGCTTCGATGGGCGTCCACCCATTACGTGACGCCGCTCTCTGTGATGTTGAAGCGCACGATTCCTCCAAATGTGCCCAAACAGGTCGCACATTCGATTGGTGAATCCCCCGATGTCATGACTGGGCCAAGCAACCCGGTCCCTTCGGTGTATCGGGTCGGCGCACCTCCCTACGGCGACGCGATCGAAACCACCATCGCAGCAGTGGCGGCGAGCGGACGCACCGTCGTCGTGATAGCGCCCAGCGTGGGAGAAATCGACGAGATCGCGGGTGCTCTCACCCCCGGATACGAAGAACGGGTGATCAGGGCGACATCCTCGATGTCCGGCGCAGAAGTGACCCGGGCCTGGCTGAGAGTCGCCACCGGAACAGGCACCATCCTGGTCGGCACACGGGAAGTCGTGTTCTGGCCCTTCGGAAATGTCGGACTTGTCGTGGTTGTCGAGGATGGGCGAAGGGTGATGCGCTCACCGGGTACACCCACGTTGAGCGTGCGGGAAGTGATCCTGCACAGAGCGGTCTCTGAGTCGTTCAGCGTCGTGTTCCACGGACCCGTTCCGACACTTGAGACGATCGTTCACGGGACGAGGGTCGAGACCGGGCCGGGCAGGCAGTGGCCGGTTGTGGAGGTTGTGGATCGCTCGGATGATCCACCAGGCGGCGGGATGTTGACGGAACGGTCCAAGGCAGCGATCAGACGTACGACGGCTGCTCGGGAGCGCACGTTCGTGCTCGTGAGTTCTCGCGGATATGCCCCTGCGTTCAGATGTGTGGCATGTGGCGAGGTCCGCAGATGCCAGACCTGCGCGAGCGCCGCATCACGCGACGACACCTGCAGGCGCTGTGGGGCACGGCTCGACGTCTGCTCCAACTGCAACGGTGCCCGGTTTCAACCTCTCGGAGCTGGAATCGGCCGAATCGTGGACGATATCGAGAGGCTGGTTGGTGGTGATGTCGGACGAGTGGCCGATGGGAGGCTTGTGACGGTCGGTTCTGAACGAGACCTGATCGGCGTCCACAACATCGGTCTGGCTGTTGCGGTCGATGTTGACGGACTCACAATGGCCCCTCACTATCGGGCGGCAGAGGATGCGCTCAGACTGCTTGTGAGGCTTGCCCAGACGGTTCAGCGTGGTG
>JAZFUH010000190.1:0-2495 GCA_036447125.1 Acidimicrobiia bacterium
CTATGTCAGGCTCCCCGATGGGCGCTACCAATGGACGAGCCCACTCGGACATACCTACACAACGTGGGAACCGCCTCCCTGACCCGCTCCGAAGGACGCCCACTCGTCAGCCCCGATCCATGAGCGAGCCTCGGAACGTAGCACGAGTGACGTAGTACGTATTCCGTATTACGTAGTACGACTCGGAGGTCTTGTGTTGGTTGGTTGGGTGGTGTATCTGTGTGCTGATGCACGGCGATTGACAGCTCGGGGTGTACGTCATCGCGTCCGGGGGACAGTGGCGACTCTGCACGATTTCTTCGAATCGCATGACAAGGACGAGAATTAGTCAGTTGTCGACCGCAACAGTGTTGACGTGGGTGATCGACGGTAGTCCGTGAGGGACACAGCCATCGATCTCGGATTCGTGAGTTCCTTCGAAGTAGTCTGCGGATGATCTGATGCGGCGAGCGGCGACGACGAAGGGTGCTGCAAGAGCGACCACAGCACCCCCCACGACATAGGCGGCCGCGTAACCCTGGCGCTCGGAGTAGATACCGAGTCCGGTCTGGCCTGCGACGCCGCCGACTCCCGAGATCATCGAGTCGAACGAGACAACCGTGGCTCGTTCCGCCGACGGGGCGATCGCGTGGATGAACGCTTGACGCACGGGCATCTGAACACCCATCGCGACCGCGCTCAGCAGGAGAAAGAGGAGAGCGATAGGGAAGTTGGCAGCCCAGCCGACTCCGATGGATGCGATCGAGAAGCCTGCCGCGGTCCACAGGAGAAGGGTTGTTCTCCTCCCGCAGTAACGACTGAAGAACTTCACAAGGCTGTTCCCCGCGATCATCGCCAGGGACAGCAGTGCCGCGACGACACCCGCTACCCAGACGGCATCACGCTCGAGTAGCTCGAGGAAGTACGGTTGCCACGCGTACCAGGCCCACATGAAGAACCCGCTCTGGATGGCGCCAGCGACCATGATCAACCTGAGCGGCCGGGTTCGCCAGCCATGACGAATTCCAGCAGAGGCCACGCTGCTCGCCTCTGATGGGAGCGTCCTCCACGTGACCTTCCGTGGCTGGAATCCGATGTCGTGCATTCCAAAGAAGGCGAGACCGAGAAGCACGAGAAGAAGAACCGAGCGAACGATGAAGGGGAGTGCGAGGTCGATCTGGCCGAGGAGTCCGCCACCTATCGTCCCGAAGAGCATGGCGACTCCGCCGATGATCTGGGCGTTGGCGAAGATTCCGTCCATATCTCCGCTGTAGCCGAGCCCCTGCACTCCGTCTACCAGCCAGGCCTCCATTGCCCCCGTGTAGAACGTGAATCCGAGTCCGATGAAAATTGATGCTATCGAGAACGCGACCACGCCTGCACCGGCCTGAGCAAGACCAACGTACGCGAGGGTGGACGCGGCGAGAACCACGAGTGACAGAAGGAACGACGCCCGCCGACCGATCGTGTCAGCGACTACGCCCGTGGGGATCTCAAAGAGGACCGTGCCGACGGAGAACGCAGCGTTTGCAATGAAGACCTGAGCTATCGAGAGTCCCGCATCGAGGAGGAAGAGCGTGTTGATGCCCCAGATGATCGAGGCCGCGAGCGTGTAGAGCCCCGCGTACGTGTAATACCGGTGCACGAGCTTGGCTGCTTCTGCTGACATGGTTGGGGCCGGTGCCATCGATGCACCCTACCGGTGTCTATCCGGTGCGGTTCACGAAGCGTATCCAGTGACGGTTACCCACTCAGCCCAGTCGAGGCAGACTGAAGGGTGACCGTTCGTTGAACTCTGTGTGATGCCGTCGCACTAGATTTCTTGATGCCGTCGCACTATATTCATCTGACCGACGCTCGCGACCGGTTGCGCCTTCTTCTGCGCGATGGATCGAGAGACAGGAAGCGATTAGAGGGAGGCAGACATGGCACTGTTCATGGACGTTCACAACATCGAAGGCGGAGTTTCCGCTACAGATGCGGCAGAGGCACACCAGGCGGATCTCGAGACGCAGGGCAAGTACGGCGTGAGCTATCTGCGCTACTGGGTGGATGAGTCAGCGGGGAAGATCTTCTGTCTCGTTGAAGCTGATGACGCCGAAGCCGCGAACACCGTTCACAGAGAGGCCCACGGCCTGGTGGCTGATGAGATATATCCCGTCAGTGAGGGTGAGTGACGTCGAGGACCGATAGCTGAGAATTCTCTCGGACGCTGATCGAACACTCGCCGGACAGATCACTAGGGTCTCGCTGTGGATATCGACGCCCTCAGAACTCGCTACAACCGATGCTTCGGATGCGGTGATGCGAACCCCGTCGGGTTGCATCTCGACGGCTTCAGACAGGAGGGTGGGTCGATTGTCGCTCCGTTCGTCCCACGCGCCGAATATGCGGGGTTTGCGGGCACGCTGCACGGCGGAATCGTGGCCACGGCCCTTGATGAGATCTCGGCATGGTCGGCGATATACACCCACCATGTTCTCGTCTTCACAGCGACCCTCACGATCCGATATCGA
>JAZFUH010000191.1:0-2344 GCA_036447125.1 Acidimicrobiia bacterium
CATGGTTCACCGCAGGGTTGCCCTCAGAGGCTGTGGGAACGCGCTCAGCGTCGGTAGAGACCGTATGGGTAGCAGAGGGGCCTGCGGCGGTGGAAACGGTCGTAGCGGCGGATTGGGCTTGCCCTGTAGCGCTGGCAGCGAGCGCCAACATAGCCTCTCGGGTCTGCCTGTCCTCATTGCGGTATCGCTGGGTACTGGCGGTCTGAAGCGCATCCTGGATCGTCGCCCACTCACGACGGTGCTTCTTCGCCATGTGGTCGTCACGGTCGAACACGGAGTGGAAGTCAGCCACGTTGGCCTTGTCCGGCGCCATGAGGTTGCAGGTGCGGCCGGTCAGACCGATGCCGTCGATGAATTGGCGGTCGAACTGCGCCGGACCCTCGGACTCATCGAAGTCAGGGTGCAACATGCACTTGATCTGGCCCTTGGTGTACTCGGGGGCAGCCCCCGGCATATCCGGGTGCCAGAAGGCCGGCGAACCGTTCGGCAGCACCTTCCGAAGCACGCGCGGGACATCGAGATTGAGGATGGAACGGGGCTCACCGTCGATCATCGAGTAGAGCGTGACCATCTCATCGCTGTTCGAGCTGATCTGCGCCGGAGCATCGTCCGTGCCCAGATCGAGGCCGGTAGTGACCTGCCGGGAAATCTTGTCGATGACCGCCTCGCGGCCGATGTCAGTAGTAGCCATGTTGTGGATTCACTCCCGCTTCTTCGAGGCGTTCCTTCTGAAGTCGTGCGGCCTCGTTGCTGTACCCGTTTCTCTGGATCGCTCCACCCGGCCCGAACGTGCTGCGATTGCGGACCAGCCGCCGGTCCTCCTCCATCACCTGCCAGTAGCGGGAGATGATGTCGGACTCGTTCGTCTGCTCGTGCAGCATCTGCGCCGCGGTGCCGTCGTTGCGGCCCTGCTCGGCCATGTCAAGGCATTCCGCCACGGTGTGCTCAAGCATGATGGGCTGGTGGAAGGGTGGGGTCGGGTAGGACATGTCGCCCACCTGAATGCGGTAGCCCTTCGCCAGCCCGAGGTCGGTGTAGAAGGCGGTCACATGGTCGCCCGCAGGCATAAACAGCACCTGCCAACGATGGTCCTCCGTGCCGCCGAATCCAAGAGCGTTGCCCTCCTGGATGATGTACACCGGATCGTTCATATCCACCCGCATCGACACGCCCTCGACGGGGTAGAGCAGGCGCATGTGCGGGACATGGGACGCGTTGGAGTCCAGCTTCATTCCACGGCCTTCGGCTTCAACTCAGCGAGCTGCGCCAGCAGAGCCTCTCGCTCGCCCACCACCAGCTCCTTCTCGACATAGAGCTTGCCGAGCAGCAGTAGCAGTTCAGGGGTAGTGACTTCCATCAGCTCGATGCCCCACCGATCACCACGAAGTTGACCTGGATCGCATTGCTAAGGTTGCCACCGGACAGGTTGTGCAGCAGCAGCTCACACGAGCCGTCCTGCACGTTGCCGATGCCGACCCAGTAAGCCTCGGCATCGCCAGCGCCAGATGCGGCGTGGTTGACGGCTACAATGGAGTTCGTGTTGATTGTGGAGTTAGTCCAGACGGCGGAGGTCTCCCCGCCCGCATCGATCTGACTGCTGCTCATGGTGATAACACCAGCCGTGGTGTTCAGCGTAAATCCTGTGTTCTTGCTCGTCGCCTGTGTAACCGTGCCTCCCCCGGTCGTCTGCCACTCATCGGTCGAGACGATCCCGGAACCAGTCATCGCTCCGGTGATGTCGAAGGCAACGCCGGGAGAACCGTTGAGGATTCCGACCCGACTGTTGCCCGCATTGACGAAGATAGCGTTGGCATCCCCGTCACTTTCCACGCGGAAGTCGATGTCGTTTGACGCTTCGTTGACGACCAGTTCCAACGCACTGGCGTCAGCGCGGACGTACTCAAGAGAGTTCGCGCCGGTCCGGCCGACGAAGACGAGATCGCCATCGGCGGTGATGTCGGAGACGATCAGTGAGTTGGCGGGGATGTCCGCCAGCACGGAGCTGCCGACAATCGCATTCGCCACCTCTACGCCCGCCGAAAGGGCGGTGGACTGGTTCCACATCACGATGTCATCGTTCGTGCCGAGGGCGAGCAGGGCGTCGTCGCCGAAGCCCACGCCGGTCGTAGTGCCGAGACCGGAGATACCATTGACCAGCAACGCAAGATCGGCGGAGGTATCGTCTACTCGCATCACCTCGGTGCCACGGACATAGCATGAGAGGCGTGAGTTCGTCTCGTCCCAGCGCCAGCCGCTGTGTCTGCTTGAGGCTGGCATTAGCTCGACGCTCCACCGATAACGACGAAGTTGAACTGCGGGAAAGCAGTAAGCGAACCGCCGGACA
>JAZFUH010000192.1:0-3048 GCA_036447125.1 Acidimicrobiia bacterium
CCTGTGGGATCCCGGGGATCGTGTCGGTGGATGGAATCTTCACATCGGGGTTGAGGATCCGGTCGACGGTGTCGCGTGGGTGCTGAGCGCGGTGGACTCCGTATAGAAGCCACCAGGACAGCGGTGCCGTATTGTTGGAGGATGGCGCGAACCTTCCAAGTCACCTTCGACGCACGGAATCCGAGAGCACTTGCAGACTTCTGGAGTGAAGCCCTCGGCTATGTGCGCCAGTCACCCCCGCCTGGCTACGACACCTGGGACGCATTTGCGATGGACAAGGGCATCTCAGCCGATGAGTCGGAGAAGTACGATTCAGTGATCGATCCCGATGGCAACGGACCGAGACTGTTCTTCCAGAAGGTCCCCGAGGAAAAGGCTGCGAAGAACCGCATGCATCTCGACGTGAACGTTGCCGGACATGGGTTGCCCGACGAAGGCCGCCGTTCCGCGATCAACCCAGAGGTGGAAAGGCTCGTGGATCTGGGAGCAACGAGACTTGAAGACTTTGACCTTGGGGACTCGTCCGGTGTCTGGACCGTGATGCAGGATCCAGAGGGCAACGAGTTCTGCGTTCAGTAGGGCGCTAACCGGTCGGAGCGAACGGCAACACTTCTGTGGCGAGCTGTTGAGCGATCTCCAACTGCCGTGCGTGCGGGAGGTCACAGAAGAAGCTCCGGGCCACCCATTCGATTGGAACGCCGGCATTCTCGCGGATGGAACCGAGCGTGTCGAGGATCTCGGCAGAGGATCCGCCCATGATCCGTTCCATGACGATGCTGCGAGACGTTGTGTCGAGCAATGGGGAGTCAGCGATGCCCGAACGTGATGCTGATGATTCCATGTCCGAGTACTTCCACATCTGGCTCCAGGCACTCTGAGCGATCTCATCCTTCGGGCCGGGGTACATGACGCCGTAGTAGATCCACCGAAATGTCGATGGGTCTCTGCCCACTCTCTCCATCTCGTCGTTTCCGACCTGAACCTGATGGACGAATTCGTCAGGCGACGCGTTCGAGAAGAACCCGTCTGCATATCTCGCTGCCCTCCGGACTGCCGCATCGACCCCACCTCCGACGATGATGGGTATGGGTCTGTGTGGCGCAGGTCGGATGGCAAGCTCGGGATATGAGTAGATGTCGCCGCTCCATGTGAATGGCTCACCTGTCCATGCCTTCGGCAGGAACTGCAGGATCTCAGACATCGCTCTGCCGCGTGTTGAGATGTCTGTGCCGAGCACCCGGTACTCGATCTGGGACCATCCGAGACCCAGCCCGAGAAGTAGCCGGCCATTCGAGATGACCTGCACGGTCGCAGCGTCCTCTGCGAGTCGCACGGGGTGGTGCAGCGGGGCAAGAACGACGCCCGTTGCGATGGTGATGCTCTCGGTTGCCGCCGCGATCGCAGCTGAGGTCACAAGCAATGACGGCATGTACCCGTCGTCGACGAAATGGTGCTCCGTCGTCCACACCGTTTCGTATCCCATCTCCTCAAGGGCGACCGAGAGGTCGATCGTTTCGGCATAGACGTCCTCCCAGGTGCGGGAGTCACCTGAAACGCGTTGGGCAGAGAGAAGCCCGAATCCGAGAGCCATGTTCACCTCTGATGTGTCGGATGTGTTCAAACGAGGCTACCTTCATGGAAGCTTCTGAGAGAACGACAAGACAAGCGGTCGAGGGCAGACCGCGTCGCGTTCGGGTACCGTTTCGTCAGCACCCTTCTGGGAGACCCACCAACAATGTATCTGGAACACATCGACGGTCCAGCGGACATCCGTGAGCTCGATTACGACGAGCTTGAAGTGCTCGCGGGCGAGATCCGCAGTTTCATGGTCGATGCGGTCGAGCGGAACGGTGGACACCTCGGATCAAACCTCGGAGTCGTCGAACTCACACTCGCGCTGCATCGCATATTCGACTCGCCGCGCGATCTCATTCTGTGGGATACGGGGCACCAGGCCTATGTGCACAAGATCGTCACGGGACGCAGGGAGGGGTTTGCACAACTTCGCAGCGAAGGCGGTCTGAGCGGCTATCCAAGTCGAGCGGAATCGGAACACGATGTCATCGAGAACAGTCATGCAAGCACTGTGCTGAGTTATGCCTATGGCATCGCGACCGCGCGGGAGCTTCTCGACGGTGGCGAAGGCCATGGTCATGTCGTCGCGGTGATCGGGGATGGAGCGATGACCGGCGGTATGGCTTTCGAAGGGCTGAACAACCTGGGGCACAGCGGCAGAGACGTCACGATCATCCTCAACGACAACGGCCGGAGCTATGCACCCACTGTCTCAAAGCTCTCTGAGAGTCTCATGAGTATCCGAGCGAACCCGATCTACATGAAGAGACAACGCAAACTCGAGCAGATGGCCGAGCGCGCGCCTCTTGTCGGGGACGTACTCGGACGCGGTATCAGCGCAACGAAGGCCGCGATCCGTGACATGTGGGAGCCGCCCGCATTTTTTGAAGACCTGGGACTTCGGTACCTCGGCCCGTACGACGGACACGATATCGAGACCATCGAACGTGCTCTTGGAAGCGCCAAGGAATTCGAGGGACCCGTTGTCGTCCATGTTGTGACGCAGAAGGGACGAGGCCACGCACCTGCAGAGAACGACTCGATCAAGCTCATGCACGACACCGGATCCATTAAGCCCGGAAGCTATACCGAAGCGTTCGCAGAGACCCTCGTCAAGCTCGGTGAAATTCACCCGAAGCTCATCGCGATCACCGCGGCCATGCCGGACTCCACAGGTGTACTCACATTCTCGGAACGGTTTCCTGACCGCTGCTTCGATGTCGGCATTGCTGAACAGCACGCGGTTGCTGCCGCTGCCGGCATGGCGATGGAAGGTCTCACGCCGGTTTTCGCCGTGTACTCGACCTTCCTGACGAGGGCGATCGACCAGGTCAATCTCGACGTAGGTCTCCACGGTCAGCATGTGATCTTCTGTCTTGATAGGGCAGGAATCACCGGAGACGACGGGCCCTCACATCACGGCGTCCTCGACATGGTTCTGTGCATGAAGGTGCCCGGCATGACCGTCATGGC
>JAZFUH010000193.1:0-9496 GCA_036447125.1 Acidimicrobiia bacterium
TGCGAGACAGGCGACGAACCCGTCGCCTTCGAGACGAGGGGACCCGCGTCCTTCGCTACCACAATGAGCACAGCCAACCATCAGAAAGACACCTCAACCAGGATCACTGATGCATCCGATCTCCGCATCGCGATCCGGCCCCCCATCACGGCGTACTCGATGGGATCACCGAGCGGTGCTGAACGCAGGACGGTCACCGTTGTCCCCGGAACGAATCCCATCTCAACAAAGCGCCTTGCTCGAGCGCCTTCTTCGAAATCCCTGATGACGGCACTGCCACCGATCGCTACATCCGCCAATGTCACTATGTTGGTGGTGTTATCAGCCATGCCTACGACTCCGTGACTACATTTCTTAGGTCACCCTAATCATACACCTCGGCACTCCGGAATACGAATCAGTTGAGCGGTGTGGGTTGGTAACTCACGGTTGAGGGGGTTCGGCGGCTCTCCCTGTCGCTGAGGAACATTCCGACAGCCACAAGAGTCCCGCCTGCGATTATGCCGAGTTGAAGTTGCTCATCGAGAAGGACGATCCCTCCGATGAGACCGACAAACGGGACGATGTAGCCGACAAGAGACGCGTTCGTCACGGAGATGTGCTGGAGCAGCCAATAGAAGACGAGGAAGGGTACGACCGTTGCTGCGATGGCCAGACCTAGTATCAACCACCAACCGTTCACCGAGACGTCTACCGGGGCACCCTCGATCGCGAACATCGCACCAAGCAGCCAAACAGATGCAAATCCGAACTGGAGACCGGTCAACATCATCGGGTCGTACGAGCCGGCGTGCTTCTTGGCAAACGCTCCGGCGTATCCAACCGATACGACGGACGCGAGTCCGAGGCCGATAGCGACAAGCGGTCGGCCACCTTCGGCGAGCCCAGAGTCTCCAGAGAGCATCAAGGCGGCAACACCGGAGAAGCCGACCAGCAAGGCGATGAATCTCCTCAAGGTCATCGATTCGTCCGGGAGCATGAAGTTCGCAAAGACCGATGTAGCAAGGGGAATGAGAGCTGCGAGTAGCCCGACGAATCCGGCGGAGGCTTCACCGTATGCAAAGGTGAAGAGAACGTAGGGGATCGTGAGGTTGAACACGGCCTGGCTGAAGCCGTACCGCAAGACAAGCATGCTCGGAAGCGGTGAGCGACGTGCGATGAGGCCCGCGAGGACAAACAACGCTGCAATGGCAACGCGAAGCGCCACCAGCGTCCAGACATCGACACCTTCGGCGAACGCCGCACGCGTCATGATGCCGCCCGAACCCCATCCGAGCGCGGCTACGACAATGAGAATCCAGTGGGTACCACGCATCGGACCAATGTACACGTCCGATCGGCCCCAGATTCCGGCTGAGACCTCTCACCGTGAACCGCGAATTGATGCAACCGATCAGTCGTCATCCCTGGTCATCACTTCTGAGAGACCGTCGGTGTGATCGGTGCGGCCGCTGAGCAGGTCACTGCCGTGGGTGACAACGTCTCGGCCGAATCGCCGCCGGAGCTCGTCCACGGATTCGTCGAGTGTCAGGGAAACGAGTTCCACCGGTGTCCCGCCGCCGGTCGCCTCGTCATCGACACCAAGGGCAAGCTGGATTGGATCATCCACGCCGAGACCGGATGTCGAGATTCCTAGCAGCGTGATCTCATGTTTCGGGTACTCATCGAGGACCTTCTGCAGCAATCTGCGTTCGATGGCGATGAGGGCTGCCGTAGATGCTGTCGGTGTGTGAACCGTCGCCGATCGAGTGACGGACGACAGGTCACCGAATCGGACGCGAACCGTCACTGTCCGGGCTGACCGGTTCTTGGCACGAAGACGTGTTGCGACGCGATCCGTGAGCCGCTGGAGCACGGGCATGAGGTCCTCCATCGATCTGCGCTCAGGCCTCAACGCGCTCTGGGCGCCGACCGACTTTGCTCTTCGCTTGCGCTCGACGGGACGCGGATCCTGATTGTTTGCCAGCGCATGAAGGTGCCTCGCAGCACTGCTCCCAAGCATCGAGGAGAGCGAGTCAATGGGAGTGCTCGCGATGTCGCCGATCGTCTCTATGCCGAGCTCGTTGAGTCTTCGTTTCGTCACCGGGCCAACACCCCAGAGATAGGAGACCGGCAGCGGGTGCAGGAAGGCGGTCTCCTCACCAGGGTTGACCACGATCAGCCCATCCGGCTTGGCGACCTGGCTCGCGATCTTGGAAAGGAACTTCCGTGGCGTGGCACCGACAGACACCGCCAGGCCGGTCTGTTCCCTGACGTCGGTACGTATCTTTCTGGCGATGTTCGCCGGCGATCCGAAGAGATGGATCGAGCCGGTGATGTCCATGAACGCTTCGTCGATCGAGAGAGGTTCCACTTCAGGCGTGTACGACTCGAAGATGGTGAACACGGTCTTCGAATACTCGCTGTAGGAGCTGAATGTGCCGGACACGAGGATGAGGTTGGGGCAGAGCGCTCGCGCGTCAACGACACGCATCCCGCCACGGACGCCGAACTCCCTGGCTTCGTACGTGCACGAGAGCACCACACCGCCACCGACTGCGACGGGCTTGCCGGCCAATGACGGATCCTCAAGTACCGCCACTGCTGCATAGAAGGCGTCGAGGTCGGCGTGAAGTATGCCAGGGACGTCCATGTACACATGGTCGCACACGGGTGTGACATGCGACGTGCGTCAGGGCACCGCTATTCGTCGGTCGATGATCGCCTCGGCGATTGCTCCACCGATCGTGTCGTGACCTTGGGCGTTCGGGTGTGGCCAGCCGGCCCAGGACTGGGTCTCTATGTCCCTGTCGATAGCGACCCAGGTGATGTTGTCGTCGAAGCCGGCGCGTATGGCGTTGTGCAGGACAAGCATCGCCTCGTCAAGCTCGGCTCGGCACTCACTGCCGATCGGGATCCACCTCGGCGCAAGCTCGGTGTCGGTGAAGTCGTAGTAGCCGGTCCAGAACACCCGAGCATTGGTGTTCGCGATCAATGACTCGGTGATGATGGCGGTACCCGTGGCGATCGACTCACGTCTTGCCTCTATGTTCCAGGTGGCGTGCAGAGCACTGTCACAGGCCCTCCGGTCACCGTTCTCGGTCAAGGAGAATGCGGTTCTTCTGGTGAGTTCAACCATCACGTCGGCCCAGTTGGTCGAGTTGATTCCCGCAGTGACGACAACGATGTTCCATGAGTCATCCACAGCCAGTGCGTCGATCTGGTCGAGTTGGCTCGAATGCGTCGCTCCGCAGGAGTCATCACCACCAGACAGCATGTCGTCAACACTGGCGCTGGCCCATGCAATGTTCGTATAGCGCACAGCCCATTGGTCCGGGAGCGTTGCGGAGAGTTTGGAGACAACTGTCCGACCGTATGAGCGATCGGGGTCACGACAGACTGCATCACCGAGGAACCACCGCTTCGTGTAGCCGGATGCGACCGAATCGCCGGCAACGATGACATGGGGCGGACCCGGTGTGACACCGGACCACACCCGATACCACTCCGAGGGATTGTTGTGCACATCGACCGCTCTGAGCTCGAGCGCGTATCTCGTGTACGGGCGAATCGACGCATAGCTCACCTTGGGACCCTCCACCACGGCAGCGTGGACACTGCCATAGGTTGCTCTGTTCCAGCGATATTCGAACCGAGCAATGGCGTCGTTGTCCGTCGCATCGATGACCAGGTCGGCCTCGAGCAGTTGATTGTGACGCTGGGGATCTTGAAGCTCTGCCGAGTGGATCTCAGGCGGCGTGTCACCATCGGGCAGAAGGCTGACCGGCGGGCGAACGTGGCCAGACGCCGGTAAGGCGAAGAAGACGGCCAGTGCCCCAGCGAGTCCAAGAAGGAATCTCACACGTGCTTGCATGGTTGGAACCTACAGGTTCTTCGCTATACCAGCAGAACCAACCGGCTGATCCGACCACGCGCACTCCCTTCAGGGGAGACAAGAGACGAGCGTTAGCGAGGATCTAGGGGGGACCGCGAGCCCGCGAGCTCGGCACGCGAGAACCACAAACAAGACACGAACTTCAGCGACGATCAGGTCAGAACAGTCGATCGTTGCTGCTCGATCGCAGCGAACAGGTTCTCGGGTCGGACCGGCTTTGCCAGGAATCCGTCCATGCCTGCGTCCTGTGAACGCTCGATGTTCACCTGGTCTGCAAAGGCTGACACACCGACGATCAGGGGTTGAGCCGACGATCCTGAGTACATCTCACGGATCACTCGTGTCGCTTCGAAGCCACCCATGACGGGCATCATCACGTCCATAAGGACAACGTCAAACGATTCGTTGCTGCACGCCTTGGTCGCCTCACGTCCGTCATCTGCAGTGACCGTGGAATGGCCGCGCTGCTCCAACATCCGGGTCAGGAGGAACCGGTTTGTTGAACTGTCGTCAACGACGAGCACGTGCAGGCTCGGCCTCCCCTCGCGGAGCCAGTGCCTGGTGACAAGCGTCGTCGAATCGCCCGACGTTGTGAGGGCCATCGAAGAGCGGACCACGTCGACAAGGTCTCCGGAATCCAGGGGTCTCGGCAGGTAGCCGCGAACGCCTCGTTCACGGCATCGGGCAGCGTCACCACGGTTTCCGAAGGCAACGACGACAACCACCGGGACTTCGCCAGAGACAATCTCGTTGAACTTGTCGCACACCTCAAAACTGTCCTCGCTTGACTCAATGACAGCCAACGCTGGCAACTCGAAGTCCTCTCCGACGGCCAGCTGAGCTGCCCTCCATGCCTCAACGCTTTGCGCGGCCAGATAGGGGAGATCGGCGCCACCGAGAGCAGACATCAGCGAACGTCGCGCATCGGCATCGTCGGCTATCACGAGAATCGGTCCATTCATCTGACCGTCCTCATCGAGATCCGGACGCATCGGATGCCCCTCCTCTCTGATCTGTAACCGGATCGTGAGCTGGACCGAAGCGACAGAGTCCTGATCACCGTCAACCGTCACACTCCCACCCATGCGAGAAACGATCTCCAACGCCGCAGGCATCCCGAGGGCCTCGATCACTGCCGTGACTCCGTTGTGTCCGTCCGCATCGATCGGAGAGCTCTTCTGAACCGCAGAGGCGTTGTAGACGTTGCCTCTCCCGACAGCTTCGATCTCGAAGCGCAGAGTTATGGCGCCCGGGGCCCTGTGGGCCACGCGGATTCTCACGCCGATGCGGTTCGCGCTGCTTCGAGCGACAACACTCTCGATGAACGTGACGACGACAAGCCGAAGACGACCGGGATCACCGACGACAGCGTCAGGCACATTCGGCGCGATCTCCACTGAGATCACTGGATCGCCTTCCTGCGCTGCGGAACCGATGTTTTGATTCATGTGGAAGAGCAGGCCACGAAGGCTGAACGTCTCTGTGTTGATTCGGAGGTGTCCAGCTTCGAGCATCGCCAGGTCATTGAGGTCGTTGGCGAGGGTGAGCAGAGTGTTTGCTTTGTCCTCGATCAAGCCGAACGACTCGAGCGCCGAAGCCGGGAGCGCGGACTGGAGTGATCGTCGCGTGACGTCGAGAACTGCAGTCGATGGCTCCCGCAGCTTCTCAGCGATACGAAACAGCATGCGAGTCTTCATCGAAGCATCGACATCGATCTCGATTCCGGCGCTACTCAGACGATCCAGAGCTGTCATCTGCTCAACAGCGTTTCGCAGACTGTGCTCGAGAAGGCCAGAGTCGATCGAGTCGGACACCACGTAACACGATGCCCCTGCGTTCACAGCCGTCACACCTGTTCCATGGTCGCTCGAACCGGAAACGAAGACAATCGGAATCCGAAGGCCCCGAGTCTTGACCCACGAGAGCAGATCGAAGCCGGTACGGGTTCCAACGAGGTGATCAACGATGTACACATCATGATCACCGTTCTCCATGGCTTCACAGGCATCGCCCTGCGTGCTCACCCGATCGACGAGGTATCTGCTTGCACCATCGTCACCAGTCAGCCTTCGGAACGTCAGCGACTTGGATGCACCATCGTCGATGAGAAGAACCCGCATGGGATACAGATCATCACCGTCAGAGGCGTGGACCGAATCCGGTGTCAGGCGCCCGCTGGGTCTCGATCCGGATGCGCTTGAAGTCACGCATGCCTCCCCACGTAGATCACTTCACCTCGCTGTTGGCTGATGGGTGTATCGGCTGGTTCAGGAGTGAACTGCAACGATATCTTTCGATCTTCCCGTGATCGGTCTTGCGAACCAGGTCGAGATGGGTGCGCGGGTTCGCTAGGTGCACCATCGAAGGGAGAATCGCAGCAACAGGTCTGACGCTCGACGAGTACGAGCGGTCCGAGGAAGAGTCGGACGCATCAGTCGATCTGCGTTTCGCCGTCGCGCATGAGTACGAGCGATACTGGCTGGAGTAGACAGCGGTTGGCCTGTGACCTATCCGTAGATCTCGTCGATCACTCCCGCATACTTTGAAGCGACCACGGATCGTTTGACCTTGAGGGTCGGGGTGAGCTCTCCGCCCTCTATCGAAAGGTCTCGCGGTAGCACTCGGAAGACTTTGACCGCTTCGGGCTTCGACACCGCTTTGTTTGCGTAATCAACAGCTTTCTGAATCTCGGCGATGACCTTGTCGTTGGTTGCAAGATCCGCAGGTGAAGCGTCATCGAGTCCGTGCGAAGCAGCCCACGGTCCCATGGCGTCGGCATCGAGCGTGACCAGGGCCGCAATGAACGGTTTCGCGTCCCCGACAACCATCACCTGGCTGATCAGGGGGTTCGATCGCATCCTGTCCTCAAGGACTGCCGGAGCGACGTTCTTACCTGCGGCGGTGACGATGATCTCCTTCTTCCGACCCGTGATCGAGAGGAACCCATCATCATCGAGCACGCCGATGTCCCCGGAATGGAACCACCCATCATCGGTCAGGGCCTCTCGTGTCGCAGGTTCGTTGTTCCAATACCCCGAGTACACCTGGCCACCCCTGATGAGCACCTCCCCGTCATCGGCAATACGTATGGACGTTCCCTGTATCGGTCTTCCAACGGTTCCAACCCTGATGGCGTCTGGACGATTCAGCGTTGCGCCCGCTGTCGTCTCAGTGAGTCCGTAGCCCTCGAGAATGACGACACCTGCACCACGGAAGAAGTGACCGAGCCTTGCTCCAAGGGGTGCTCCACCTGAGATCGCATACGTGACATCACCGCCGAACAATGCACGGATCTTCGAATAGACGAGCTTGTCGAACACGCCGTGAATCAACCTGGTACCGATCTTGATCTTGCCTCGTTGGATGCCCTGCGAGTACGCAATGGCCACACTGACCGACTTGTCGAAGATTCTGCCCTTGCCGTCGGCGTCGGCCTTCTGTCTTGCTCCGTTGTAGACCTTCTCGAACACCCGAGGAACCGCGAAGACCCACGTCGGCTTGAACATGGGGAGTTCCTCGAGAAGGTTGTGAAGCCCAGTCGAGAATCCGATGGTCACACCCGTCGAAACAGCCGCAGCCTGCACCGCCCTTGCAAAGATATGAGCGAGCGGAAGAAACATGAAGGTCCTGTTGCCCTCACCCATCAGATCTGCAGCAGAACCATCAAGCTGGGCGACCTCCCACGCAAAGTTGTGATGCGTCAGAACACATCCCTTCGGCATCCCGGTTGTGCCTGATGTGTACACAAGGGTTGCGAGGTCACTGTGTTTTATCGCGGCCACCCGCCGATCAACCTCTGCACGCGTTTCGTCGGTGGCCATCGCTGACAACTTCTCGAGGGCACCGTCTTCGATGACGAGCACCGAGTCACACCCTGAAATCTCGCTTGCCACGGCCTCATATGCGGCGAGGGTCTCACTGTTCTCTGTGATGAGTGCAACGGATCCCGAATCCGCGAGAATCCACTTCACCTGTTCCTCGGATGACGTCTCATAGATCGTTGTTGTGGCAGCGCCCGCCGCCCAGATGGCATAGTCGAAATAGGTAAACTCGATCCGAGTTCCGCAATGGAGCGCTACCCGATCACCCTTCTGGACGCCCAGGGCGATGAGACCTGCCGCAAGTTCGTGAACCGTGGTCCACATTTCTGCGGTCGAGACGTCCACGAACACGTCACCATCGCGGTAGGCGAGGGCAGGGTGATCAGGGGCCTCATCGACACGCTTAAGAAGCTGCTGAACCACGTTGAGCTCTGGGTTGACCTGTACGGCGCCTGGGGTGGTGTACGTCTTGATGGTGCCTCCCGGGTAGGGGCACGATGCTATCGAATCGCGCGGCACCGTGCATGGCGAAGAGCTGGATCGTCAGATACCGACGAGTTCCCTGGTATCGGCGTCCGATTCCGCGATGCGGGTGTGTTCATTCCTGGATCGATCCGTCCTTCGCTGCACCAGCCAGACAACACCTCCGACTACGGACGCAGCGACGACCGCAACAAAGATGAACACGGTCCCGTTGCTCCCAAGCAGGATGGAACCCCCACCGGCAATTGGGCTCCCCCCACGCTTGGGATCGAGGGCCCAGGAACCAACCCTGAACAGGACCGCAAATGAGAGGGCAGATATCAGAATCCGAGTGGCGAGCCTGCGCACCATTTCAGGACCGTCCTCTGACAACCAAATAGCGAGCGAGCCAGCGAGCAGAAGCGTGGCGCCGGAGAGCACCACGATCAGAGAGAGGAGCGACCTGGCGTCCTCAACAACATCGATGATGGTGGCTGCGTCGCCTGTCCCGAGATCGATGGTCTCGGCGTTCTCGAGGGCAGCGGTGAGCGCGGATTCGTCAACGCTGACATCGCGAGCCGCAAGGCCTGCCAGGACAAGCGGAAGCACAGGTTCAAGCGAGCCAGCCAGCTCGACGGTCGCAACTTCACCCTCAGGGGTGAAGAGCGCAGCCACGAATTGATCGATCACTGAGCCAACGGCAGCTTCGATCTCGGGATGCTCACGCAGGTCGATGACCACCTGCTCGGCCGTGGCATCGTCGACATGGGAAGAGGTCGTAACGCCTTCCGCTATCCAGGCATAGATCCTGTCGGTTGCTACCCCTGCGTCGACGACGGCACGCACAGAGGCCTGCACGGTTGGTTGGTCGTGGGTGATGGCTCGGCCCCAGAGTCCCAACAGAAGCAGCGTGGTGGCAAGCCCGAAGGCCCAAAGGACGACAGAGAGCGTCCCGCGTCGCGCCGAAGTGCGCCACGGCTTCAATGGGGTGTCTCCGGTTGGCAAGTTCACACCGGAGGAGCGTATCGACTCCACGAGATACCGGACTCTCCCTCAATCCCTGTCTCGAACAGCACAACATGCACCCCCATGGAGGCAAGAAGCGTCAAAGCGGTACCTTCATCACGATGGAAGAGATCCTCGACCTCAGCCTGTTGATCAAGCAGATCGCCCTCGCATTCGGAGCAGCGATGGTCATCGGAAACGTATTCGCCGTGATCCAGAACAAACGCGGCAAGGCCCCAAAGGGCGAGACCGGCGAGTTCCGGGCGGTACGTGCGTATTGGCTGCTCGGAGTTGGCGCGCTGATAGCGACCTGGGGTGCCGTGAGCCTGCTGGC
>JAZFUH010000194.1:0-2099 GCA_036447125.1 Acidimicrobiia bacterium
GCAAAGTGTGCAGCTCGTTCTCATCACACATCAGCAGCAGACCATGGAGGCCGCTGACGTTCTCTACGGTGTGACGATGGAACCGGGTGAGTCTTCAAAGGTGATATCCAAGAGGATGACGGAGCGAAGAGCACAGACCGAGGAGCACAGAACACAGAACATCGAATTCGGGCGACGGACGACGGACGACACGAACCAGACCTCCCGCATCTGACCAATGGTTTCACAGTCTTTGTAATCTGCAGTTCTCATGCATCCTCTTCTCATCGCTCTTGTTGCCGTCGCTGTTGTGGCTTCCATGGTCGTTGTCGTGGTCCTTGTTCTGAGGAAGCGCGGCTCGGCTCCGCCCGAGCCGACGGTCGAAGGTCCACAGCCGACGCCCGGTCCTGGTCTGAGGATGCGTCTCGCAAAGACGCGGTCGGCGCTGTCCTCCTCTCTCACGGCAGTGTTCGGGAGCGGGCCTCTCTCTGACGATTCCTGGTCCGATCTCGAGGATGCGCTGATCAGCGCAGACGTGGGACCGGGTACAGCTGCCGATCTGGTTGAACGCGTCCGCGAGACGAGACCTGCAAGCGGGGGCGAAGCGCGCGCCGCCCTCATCGATGAGCTCGAGACGATGCTCGCCAACCGGGATCGTTCATTGCATCTCGATGGTTCACCGGCCGTGGTTGTGGTCGTTGGTGTCAACGGCTCCGGCAAGACGACATCGATCGCAAAGCTCGCAAATGGTCTGGTAGCCGAAGGCAAGTCTGTGGTGCTTGGCGCTGCAGACACTTTCCGTGCCGCTGCGGACACCCAACTCCGTGAGTGGGGTGGACGTGTCGGGGTGCCCGTCGTCTCTGGTGCAGATGGAGCCGATCCTGCATCTGTTGCTCATGACACCCTCACGATGGCTCGCGCCGATGGTGCCGATGTCGTGATCGTGGACACAGCCGGTCGCCTCCACAGTCAGAAGAATCTCATGGACGAGCTTGGCAAGGTGATACGAGTTCTCGAGAGGGAAGCTTCGAGCGTCGGAGAGGTGCTGCTTGTGCTCGACGGCACGACGGGTCAGAATGGGATTGCCCAGGCAGACGCCTTCGCGAGGGCTATCGGCGTGACCGGCATCGTCCTGACGAAACTCGATGGAACGTCGCGTGGGGGCGTGACGATCGCTGTGGAACGGGAGCTCGGGATCCCGGTGAAGTTCATTGGTATTGGCGAAGGCATGCACGATCTCATACCCTTTGTCCCCGAAGACTTCGTGGAGGCTCTACTCGCACCATGACAAATGACGCTGCATCGCTACTCGAGCAGGCCGAAAGCATCGCTGCCAGGGCACATGTTCCCTACTCGCTTTTTCGTGTCGGGGCGATCGTCGTGCTGCCCGATGGTTCCACCTACGCAGGATGCAATGTCGAGAACGCGGCGTACGGCGCATCCGTCTGTGCCGAGGTCAATGCGATCACCACAGCTATTGCCAATGGTGCCACGGAGATCGACACCGTTGCAGTCGTGTGTCTCGACGGAGCGCCCTGCACACCGTGCGGCAACTGTCGCCAGGTGATGCGCGAATTTGGAGTGAGACGCATCGTTTTGCGAGACGACGAAGGCTCACCGATCGAACTCGCACTCAGCGACCTTCTCCCCATGTCCTTCGGTCCCGAAGCGCTCGACGGATAGCGGCATTTCGGATATGAGCGGGGTCGGCCAAGAACCGGGAGGTGGAAGGCCGGTAGTACGTCATACGTACGACGTACTACGTTCCGAGGCTCCGCCGATCTCTTCGTCACCCCCCGCCCACATCCAAAGAGCCCGATTAGCGAGCCTTGAGGGCCTCGATGAGTTGGGGAACGACCTTGTGGACGTCCCCGATGATGCCGAGATCGGCGAGACCAAAGATCGGTGCGTCCGGATCCTTGTTGATCGCGATGATCGTTGAGGAGCCCTTCATGCCAACGACGTGTTGCATGGCGCCAGAGATCGCACAGGCGATATACAGCTCCGGCTTCACTGTCTTGCCCGTCTGACCGACCTGATATGAGTATGGAACCCAGCCGGCATCCACCACGGCCCTGGTACCGCCGACGGCACCTTTGAGTAGCCGCGCGAGCTCATTC
>JAZFUH010000195.1:0-4389 GCA_036447125.1 Acidimicrobiia bacterium
ACAGATCGTTGATGACCACGGTGGTGAAGTGTTCGCAAGGAATCGCCCGACCGGTGGCGCCGAAGTCGGTTTCTCGATCCCAAAATCCGAAGGAACCGCGGCCGAGTGATCGTTGAGCTGACCTCGGAAACCGATCGCATCGTGTTCTCAGGTGATTCTTAGACCGGCCTCAGGATTCTCACACAGTGACTTGGCATCCTACGGGTGTGATGTTCGATCAAAGGAGAAGGAACATGAAGAAGATCATGATTTCGCTGGTGGCAGCGGGTGTGCTCGTCGCAGGTGCATCTGTCGCATCAACGATCACAAGTTCAGAGGCATCTGCCCAGACCGATGACGCAACAGTCGTCACGGACACGATTCGTCGACCGCACCGTGGTGCGATCCTCGACGGAGTGCTGAGCGACCTCGTCGGGGACGGAGTCCTGACACAGGGCCAGGCCGACGCCGTCACGAAGGCTCTCGAGGCAAAGAGGGACGAGTTGAGAGAAGAGTTCGGCGATCGAAGGGACCGCAGGGCGAATCGTCACGACATGCGTACCCAGATCAAGGAATGGCTCGAGGACGGTGTGATCACGGCTGATGAGTTGTCCGAGCTCCCTGCCGACCTACCGATTCTCGCCGACGACGGTCCACTCGCCGAAGCCCTCGAGGACGGCCAGATCACTCAGGCCGAGTGGGATGCCTTCATCGAGCAACGAAAGGCTGATCATCAAGCTCGCCGCGGCAGCTGATCCGCCCGTTCTTGCGCAGATTGTTCTTGCGTAGATTCCAGCCGCATAGTTCGGCTGGAATGTACGCAAGAACGGGTGTGGTACGGTTCACTCCGAACGGACCGGAGCGCTGCAACATACAGACGCTGACCGCTCGTCACCTAAAGAAAGGCAAGCGATGCCGCTTCTAGACCTTTTCTGGACGATCTTGATCTTTTTCATGTGGGTCATTTGGTTCTGGCTGCTGATCACAGTCTTCATCGACATTTTCCGCGACAAGGAGCTCAATGGGGTTTTGAAGGCTGTCTGGGTCTTGTTCGTCATCGTCCTCCCGTTCCTCGGTGTGCTGGTCTATCTCATCGCGCGCGGCGATTCGATGCACGAGCGCCAGGTGAACCAGGCTGTGAACCAGCAGCAGATGGCTGAGCAGTACATCCGTGACGTGTCGGGCGGGGGCACTGCTGACGAGCTCGAGAAGCTTGCCAGGCTGAAGGCCCAGGGCGTTCTCACCGAGGATGAGTTCGCAGCTCAGAAGGCGAAGCTCCTCGCATAGACGCATCCAACTCCCACACAAAGAGGGCGCCCTAAGGGGCGCCCTCTTTGTGTGGGAGTTCAGCTCTTGGACCCCAGGACCGGGATCTGCATCGTCACAGCTCCTATTTCGAGATCGACGACGGCGATCTTGGAGTTCCAGAAGTGGGGTCTTCCGCTCGAGAGCCTGAAAGAGCGGTCTCGGAGTGGTATCCGTGAGTCACCCGGGTCTGAACAACCTCGTGCGCTGAAGCCGAATATCGCCGTGGTACGGTCAGTCGAAATGCTTGGGGTACCGAACCGCAATTGCGGCGATCCGACAACCGGAGAGGACGCTCGAAACGGGACGTCGCGCTTTCACGGGCACGATCGAGTGGGTCCAGGTCGATCTCGACGACGGCGACGTCAGCCATCTCGAAGACCCCGAGCAGACCTATCACCGAATCATGGCGCCCCAATAACGCGTTGGCTGTTCACCCCACCCGACAGGAGGAAACCATGGAAATTGGACCACTTCAACTGCTCGTGATCGGGTTTGCCGACCCCAAACTGGACGGCAGTGTGCTTGGCTCGTTGATCGATGCTTCCGACGCGGGATTCATCCGCATCGTGGACTTGCTCGGCGTTTACAAGGACGCTGATGGCAGCATTCTGGCTGCCGAAATGTCCGATCTGACCGAGGACGAGGCCATGGAATACGGCGCATGGGTGGGCGCTCTTGTCGGTCTCGGTGCGGGAGGGACGTACGGTGCCGAGATGGGAGCCCTCGTGGGTGCGATGTCGGCCGCAGACGAGTACGGCATCGATGCCGATGGCATCCGAAGAATCGCGGATGACATCCCGGCCGCTGGTGCCGCGATGCTACTCGTATTGGAGCATCGCTGGGCGATCCCGTTCCGGGATGCCGCACGGGCTTCAGGCGGGATTCTGCTGGCACAGGACTTCTTGAGCCCCGAAGCGTTGATCGCATTCGGCGCCGAGATCGCGCTCGAGGACTAGCGGAGATGAGAAAGGAGTTGCCATGCCACCTGTGAGGAGACGGATGCGAAAGACGGCGGGGAGGACCTCGCGCCGGACCAGTCGCTGAGCGCAACAACGACGATGAACTAAGCCATGCCCGATTGTGTGGATCGGGCAAGGCCTAGTTGCCGGGAACTCCGAGGCGTACGATTTCCGATGGTGCCCGATTCTTGCCGAGGAGCCGCGACATGAGCTTCATCGCAGGGTCGACGTGGTTGAAGAAGGCCTTGTATCCCGCGCAGAGATAGTTGAGGCGGTCTTCGCCGACGGGTGTCGATATGAAGCGGTTGCGGGGACATCCGCCGTGACAGGCGAACCGGACCTCACAGTCCCGGCAGTACTGCGGAAGTGTGTCGCGTTTGGCGTTGCCGAACGCTCGTTGTTTGTCGGAGGCGATGAGCTCGATCATCGGTGTCTCAACGATGTTTCCCAAGAGGAAGTCGGGTTCGACGTAGTGGTCACATGAGTAGAGGTCGCCGTTGTGTTCCAGCGCCAGGGCCAAGCCGCACGTTTCGGAGAAGATGCAAAGAGCACCTGGTTCGCCATGCCAACTGGCGAGCGCCACGTCGAACATCTGCACGAACACCTCTCCGACGTCGCGTTTGACCCACTCGTCAAAGATCTCGATGAGGAATCGACCGTACGCCTCAGCCCCGACGCTTCGGTTCGTGACGTGGTGCCCCGACTGTAAATAGAGAGGCCGGCTCTCCTTTCGCGACGTGCTCCACCCGAGGTTCGCCAACGGCAGCAAAGCTTCGGTGGCACGTTCCACGATGGGGATGAATTGGATGAAACGCACTCCCATCTCGTCACGGAAGAAGCGGTACACATCCAGCGGGTGGTTCTGGTTGGCTGCATGCACCGTGCACAGCACGTTCACATCAACATCAGCGGTCCGCAGGTGCTCGTATCCGGCCATCACGCGCTCGAATGAGCCCTTCCCACGTTTGTCCACTCGATAGGCGTCGTGCAATGCCTGGGGTCCATCAACCGATAGACCAACCAGGAAGCCGTGATTCTTGAAGAACGCAGACCAACGCTCGTCGATGAGCACCCCATTTGTTTGGATGGTGTACGAGACGCGCTGGTTTGGCTTGCGGTGCTTCTCGACGAGTTCGACGGAGCGCTTGAAGAATTCGAGACCCATCATCGTTGGTTCGCCGCCTTGCCAGGCGACGTTTACGTCCGGCCCGCGCTGCGACGCGAACAGCTGGGAGATGTACGTTTCGAGCATTTCGTCGGCCATCCGAAATCGATCTCCGGGGTACAGCATCTCTTTGGACAGGAAGAAGCAGTATTCGCAATCAAGATTGCAGATCGGCCCTGTCGGTTTTGCGAGAAGATGAAACGACCACGGCGTCCCTTCAGTTGTGAGCATCATGTCCTCCCATCTGTACACGTTGGCATTGTTGACTACCCGTCACGGCTCGTTTCGCTCTCGTCTCGCTCAAACACCGGAGGGCTCGGTCTGAAGGCCGTGGTGGCGTCCTCGTCCGTCGCGAAGCACGAAGTTAGCGCATTCTCTCGACGTGGACGGATACCTGCTGCCATCCCGCCAGTGCCCTTGTGGTGCTCATGAACGAGGATCCCGCTTCGGTCTGAAGCGACATGTTCCGGCCGTGCTTGAAAAAGCTTCGCCAGGCCTGGATCAGGGAGCTAGGGTCGGGAATCGAATACGTTGAGCAGCGAGCGATGGGAGAGTCGATGACTACGGCCACAATGGAACGCGGCGGCTGGGTACTCTATGCGACGACGATGTTTGTCATCGTTGGAGTGATGGACATCATCTATGGGCTGACGATGATCATCAACAATGAGTGGCTTGTCTTTGGTGCAGCCACCGTTTGGTACATCGACCTTGCTGCCTGGGGCTGGATAACGCTCTTGATCGGCATACTTGGACTTGCGGTCGCTGGAGGCATCTATTCAGGTCAGACGTGGGCTCGGGTTCTGGGTGTGATTGCTGCGGGACTCACTGCGATCGATGCGTTCTTCATCATGCCGTATTACCCCGTGTGGTCACTCGCCATTCTTGCAATGTCGATGTTAGTGATATGGGCATTGACCGCGCATGGTGACGAGGCCTACTGAGGACTCGCGACCACGCTTGCATTTTGAGTCGTCC
>JAZFUH010000196.1:0-3241 GCA_036447125.1 Acidimicrobiia bacterium
GGTATGTCGAGGGCAGCCGCCGCGGCTCCGAGGAAGCGACCCGTGCCCGCAGCACACTTGTCGTTCATGCAGAAGTCCGTGATCTCACCCTTCGCATTGACCGCGATCGCCTTCGTGTCCTGGCCCCCCATGTCGACAACGGTTCTTGTCTCGGGGAACAAGTGCACGGCACCCCGTCCGTGACAGCTGATCTCTGTCACCTGGCTGTTGCCGAACGTCACCCTGTAGCGGCCGTAACCCGTCCCGATGATGTACTCGACTTCCTCCTCGTCGATGCCACCCTGCTCCAGAGCAACGACATAGGACGATTCCGCCGCCTTTATCACGTTGGCGCCGGTGTCGAGGAGTGAGCGACCGACGATCGCGCCGTCCTCATCGATGATGACTGCCTTGGTCTGGGTTGAGCCAACGTCGACTCCTGCTGCATACGCCACTGCAATCACCTCACCTTTGGGTCGGCCAGGGCTTGCCGGCGCCGGGATGCGAGGCCTTCAAAGAAGGCATCGACACGGTTCTTCATCTGAGCCTCGGACACAACCCTGCGATCCATCATGTCTGATTCCATGAACAGGCTCGGAATTCCGAGTTCTTCTGTCATGTGCTTCCTGCTGTCCGCAAGTCCGGTTGAGACCGTTCTACAGCTCTTGATCGGGTGATAGATGATGCCGTCGACATCGAAACTCCCCGCCATGTCTGCAAGTGCAACGTTCTGGTGGAACATCGAATCCATCGCATCTCTGACGCTGACGAGAACGCCCTCTGCGAGACTCGCAATCGGATCGGCGAGATCGTACTCGAATCCCCGATTCGTGCCACCAGAGGCGAACCAGAGGTATGTCGAATTGACGAACGTGCCTCCCCAGTCTGTGAAGAGCTCGTTGAACCTGCGGAAGATCGGATAGCAGGGCACGCCGACGAACAGCAAGCGGTACTTCTCCTCGATGGTCTGGCCGATTCCGTTTGCAGCTTTGTACTCCATCTCCTCGACGAGTCGTTCGAAGTAGCGGGCCCCCTCCTCTGTGCCTCTCAACCCGTTCGCAACGCCGAGGTAGATCGTGCCATCGGTCAGCGCGTTGAAAAGGGAAGGCTTCGCCTCGTTGAGCTCGAGAATGCGATTCCACGAGCGGCTCATCGTGTTGGCGTGACCGAGCACCTCACGGAACTTGTCGATGTCGAATTTCTTACCCGTTACCTCTTCACACAGCGTGATCAGCTCTCTCAGCTGTACCTCGACGTAGGTGCGGTCGGCCTCGAAATCGCTGTCACCCTTCCACGTCTGGCGACCTGCCTGACGCGTGCCGGGTATGTCGATGGTGAACATGGGTGTCTGGTACATGCGCTCCCATATCTCTGCCCACTTGACATAGGTGTTGCATGCATTTGTGAGCACCGTGATACTGGGCTTCGGGATCTGCGCCATTGGATGTTCGCCACCTCGGAGCTGGGTCCCGACGTCGGCCTTGACATAACCGCAGATGTCGGGCGAATACCCGTAGTCCTCGGCCTCATCGAGATACTCGTGTGCGACCCTGCGCACGGCCGTCTGAAGCGAGTTGATCTCGGGGAAAACGACAGGGAGGTCGAATGTCTTGAGTATCTCGTTGAGGCTCCCCATGACAAAGACGTAGGCAGAGAGCCCACCCGTCTTGGCTGTGGCGTCGAGCTCGTTGAACCAGTCCCTGAACAGGGCAGCGCCCTCGCGGTTGCCTCGCCCAACCAGTTCCTGTGTGTCTGCCAGCGTGGTCATCTCAACCTCCGAGTGATGATGTTGCCCCTCATGCGAAAAGCAGGTTCTCGACGAACGTCTCGACCTGTAGCTCGAGCTGATCGAAGGAGCTCATATTCTCTTCGAATTCGCTCACGAAATACGCGATGCCCTCTTCATCGAGGGCGTGGGTATATGTGACTTGCTCCTCGAGGCCGGGCTCACACATCTTGGCTGCTGCGAGGATCGCTGCGTCCGCATTTGCTCCGCGGATTCGAGCGAGGAGCATGTCCTCTTTCGGCTTGTTGAGATCGTGCTGCACCGGGCTGTATGAGGAGCGCTCGAGATACGACTCCGCGAGTTGTCTGAGCGGAGAGCCTTCGGTCGGTACGTCCTCGGTTATGTACCGCAGGCCGATCAGGAAGTCGTCATCAACGACGTAGGTTGTTCGCCCAAGCATTCGGATGAGATCGAAGGGCGGCTGTTCACAGAATCCACCCTCGAACACGACCCTGATGCGATCCTCACGTTTCGTGTCACGTTCCTTGATCATCGGTATCAGCGTTCCGAGAAGTTCGTTGTGCTCCTCGCGAGGGATCATCCCGGCAAGCGCGACCAACGCATATGAATCTTCTGCGGCGACGAGCCAAGGCGCCGCTCGCTTGATGTCGTACAGTTCACGGATGAGCCTCCGGTTCTCATTGAACAGGACGATCGATTCGGAGAGGGCCTCCTCGGTGATCTCGACGCCTGCCACTTCCTCGGTGACCCTCTTGATCCGGTTGTACTCGTGCTCGAGATAGTCTGCGCTCCCTGAGGAGTTCGGATTCTGTGGGAGATACAGGATCTGGCATGGATAATCCGTGTTGCGGCCCCAGATCGCCGCAAGGTTCCTTGCGGCATCGCAGATCGGGTGTGACACGAACATCTCCATCGGAATCTGGTCACTCAGCGCCATTTCGAGTGACGTCTTGAGAATCGAGCAGAGGTACGAGCCGAAGTGTGAGTCCGCCAGGTTCGGCTCCATCGGTGCACCACGCACCTTGAACGGGAGCATGCCGGCTGCGTGGATGATCTCCTCAGGGAAGTAGACCTGGAAGTGACCGGCAACCTTTCCGCCTTCGTCACGCCAGCGCTGCACCGTGTCAAAATCCGGGGACTCGACCATGTCCCTGCACTCGCCGAGTGCATCATCGAGCGACTTGTCCCGCCATTCGGTGAAGACCCTTGTAGCCGTCAGTGTCATCGTGTACCTCCGGTCGCTTTGAGAGCTGCTCCATCGAAGAACAGATCGAGAACGTGATCGAGTCGTGAAGACGTGCTCCCGAGCACGTCGTATGCGTACTGGCTGACCACAACTTCGACCAGAGCCACGAACGACCACGAGAGGATCCGCGGGTCTCCTTGTGCCAGTTCACCATCTCTGATTCCGTCCCTGATGATCGCCTCGATCTGTTGCGGCAGAGCAAGTTGGTAGGCGCGAACAAGGCGATCCCGATCAACGCCTGTGAACGTGTTGATGTCGCGTCTGACCAG
>JAZFUH010000197.1:0-5135 GCA_036447125.1 Acidimicrobiia bacterium
CTTCCTCTGGATATGGCTTCTGTGGTTCGCGGTCATGATCACAGCCGTGATCACCCACGAAGCAGGAAGATACCTGAGCCGTTCAAGAATGAGAGTCGAACATCCCGTCACAGCAGAGCCATCCCTTCGGATGCGTCGATGGACGGTTGGCTGACCGGAACCGCCCGGGTACTCCGGCGTAAGCTGCAAGATCCGACGTAGGGGTTGCGCTAACGCAATTCCCTTCTTGCTATCACCATCTTGTGCACCTCGTCCGGTCCGTCTGCGAGCTGGAGCGTTCGCATGTTGGCCCACATTCCCGCGAGTGGTGTGTCGTCGCTGACACCCATACCACCATGGACCTGTATGGCCTTGTCGATAACCCACAGAGCAGTGCGGGGCGCGACGACCTTGATCGCCGAGACCTCCTGTCTGGCTGCCCTGTTGCCCTGGGTGTCTATGAGCCATGCCGCACGCAGCACCAGCAGACGCGCCTGGTCGATTCTGAGGCGTGACTCCGCGATCCAGTCCTGAACCACACCTTTGTCTGCGATCGATGAGCCGAAGGCTGTCCGAGACTTTGCGCGCGTGATCATCATGGACAACGCACGCTCGGCCTGTCCAATGGCGCGCATCGTGTGGTGGATCCGGCCCGGACCAAGACGGGCCTGTGCGATCATGTAGCCCTGTCCCGGACCTGCGATCATGTTTGTCGCCGGCACTCGAACATCGTGGTACGCAACTTCTGCGTGTCCGCCCCTGTGTCTGTAACCGAATACCGGGAGATCTCTCACCACCTCGACGCCCTCAGCATCCATGGGCACGAGGATCATGGAGTATCGCTCCTTCGGCGGGGCCTCCGGGTCGGTCACACCCATGAATATGGAGACCTTTGAGTCCTTCGACACCGCTCCCGTCGACCACCACTTCGTGCCGGAGACGATGTAGTCGTTCCCGTCGCGGATCACTGACGCCTCGAGGTTCCGCGGGTCCGAAGATGCGACTGCCGGCTCGGTCATCCCGAAGTTCGACCGGATCTCACCCTCGAGAAGCGGTACGAGCCATCGCTCCTTCTGCTCGGGCGTACCGAATAGGTGGAGTACCTCCATGTTCCCTGTGTCCGGCGCGGAGCAGTTCGTTGCTTCGGGGGCCAGCTCGATGACGTGTCCCATGATCTCGGCGAGGGGCGCATACTCGGTGTTCGACAAACCAGCGCCGTACTCATCATCAGGCAGGAAAAGGTTCCACAGGCCCTGCTCCTTGGCGATCCGCTTGAGTTCCTCCATCTCCGGAGGCGCTTCGATCGGATCGAGGTCACCTGCAAGGTGGCGCTGATGTATCTCCTTTTCCGCTGGACGGACATGTTCGTCCATGAAGGTGAGGAGTTGTTCCTGATAGCGCTGTGAGCGCTCACTGTGTGAGAAGTCCATGGCGAAGACAGTAGACAGTTTTCGGTCCACAGTCCTCAGTCAGCGATCCTCTTTGGCTTCGTCGTAATAGTCGAGGCGGTCGAGGGGTTGGACGAGGGACGTGAGAACGTTCATCACGTGTGCCGTCGTTCGCTTGAGGTAGCGGAAGTAGAGCGCCCGGGCGACCGCCTCAGAGGTCTCTTCCTTTGATTTGTAGGCGGCCTTCACCTGGGTGTCGTACTCATCGAGGAAGGCGTCTGCCTTGCCGAGGAGACGTTGGGCCGCATCTGCATCCTTGGCCCCGAACACGTCAGAGGCATCGAGGATGAGCCGACCGACCTTGTCCCTGTACCCCCTGAGCTCTTCCTCGTCGAGCGCTCCCTCGAAATTGGCGCCGTACTTCACGAGGTCGTACATGTTCTTTGAGTAGTCACCTACCCGTTCGGCGTCCTTGACGATTGACGCGAACTGCAGCACGAGGGGCAGGTCGGCCCCGTTGACCGCAGCGTGGATCATGAGCTTGCGACGAATGTCCTGTTGGGCTTCATTGATGCCTTTGTCGGTCGTGCGGACCTCGCGCCTCGTCTCTTTCGACTTGCCGCCGCCAAAGAGGGCGTCTGTTGCGGTCGTGAACACGTCATGTCCGTCACGGAGCATTCCAACGATGCTCGCCTCTACCTCGTCGAGTTCGTTGCTTGGACCACCCCTGAAGAATTCCATTACCATGATTCGCTCCTAACTGAGGACCAAGATACCCACGATCGGTATGGCGAGGAACACGATTCCCGTGTATGCCACAGCGATCCACTTCCTTGTCACTGCAACATCCGCCAGCTTCTCCGCAAGTATGACAGGGACATATCGGATCCTTTCCCACGGGTAGATGATGAGAATGGCCACAACGTTGAAGAGCAGGTGCACGAGGGCGATCGTCATGCCGTTGACCGAGCCGGTCGCCAGTGCGGCGATGAGGGCGGTCACCGTCGTGCCGATGTTCGCTCCGAGCGTGATGGGATACGCGTTGCGTACGAGAAGCATCCCCGACGCGACGATCGGAACAAGGATCGACGTGGTGATACTCGAAGACTGGACCGCAACCGTAACGAGGACGCCAACGGTCATCCCCACGAGCCCACTCTTTGCGAGGGCGGCATTGACAGAACGCTCGATGCGTGCAGCGATCAACGCCTTCATGTTCTTCGTGATATAGATCAGCGTGAAGAAGATGATCGCGATGCCCACAACGATGAATGCGGTGCCTGCGGCGGTCTCGGAACTGAACAGCGGCTCGATGAGATGCATGATCTGCTTGGCGCCCCAACTGACCGCACCCTTGATCGGCGAGTCGAATGTTGCGTCAGATCCGCCGGGGAGCAGCTCAGCGAGCCGGGTTGCTGTGCGTTGCAGGATCTGGGTCGTGAGCTCGAGTGGTAGCAGGATGGCCACAGCGATGAGATTGAAGAAGTCGTGCATCGTTGCGGCGCTGAACGCAAGACGGAACTCTTCGTCACGTCTGGCGTGGGCGAGTGAGACGATCGTGTTCGTGACAGACGTACCGATGTTCGCACCCATGATCATCGGCACGGCGGCTTCGATGGGAAGCTGACCGGCTGCGACCAGTCCGACGATCGTCGCTGTCGTGACCGAGGACGATTGGACAAGGACCGTTCCGAGGATCCCGACGAAGAGCGCTGCCAGCGGATTCGTGATCCCGTCGAAAAGACCGCCCGCCGTCGAACTTCCGAGACCCTCGACCCCGGATTCCAGGAGCTTGACACCGACCAGGAAGAGGTACAACAGCGCAACCACGAGTACCGCCCGTAATGCCGGTGGCAACCCGCGCCTTGGCGCGCCAACAATCGGGGACGAGTCGATTGGCAGATCGAGTGAACTCATGCGCGGGCGATTGCCTGTCGGTCAGGGAGACGGTCGCGGGGAGCTTACCGAGTTTGCTCCCCGAACCCAGAACTCAATCCTCGTCTGGGAAGCTCCCTTTCACCATGAAGGTGACGTGCGCGGCGTCCACTACCGGCTTGAAAGTTGCAAGGGCTCTCAGCCGATCGCGGCCAGGGCCTGTCCGTAGAGCTCGTATTCGCGAGGGGTGCCGAGGGAATCTGTGGAGATCACATCGCGGATGATGCCACCGGTGTCAAGAACGTACGTGACCCGATTGGCGCTTCCGGTTACGTCGTTGAACGCTTCATAGGACCTGACGACATCGCCGTGTGGCCAGTAGTCCGCCAGCACGGGGAACTCGAATCCGTTCTCTGATGCCCACCTGGCGTTCGTGGGAATCGCGTGGGTGGTGATCACGATGACCTTGGCCTCGAGACCACCGAGTTCGGCAAGTCCGTCCCGAAGCTGGCAGCCCTCGTTGTCGCAGTGCCCTGTGAAAGGGAAAGGGATGAACACGATGAGCGCGTTGTGACCCCTGATGTCATCAAGTGAAACCTCGCTCTTGTTCTGGTCGAATAGCGAGAAATCCGGTGCGGCAGTACCAATTGCGAGGGGCATGACATGGACTCCTGATCGGGGACGGTGAGTATATGTCTTCGGCGGAAGGCGGAAGGCGGTTAGCCGATGAACCTTTCGTCCAGGAGGACTCGCGCATTCCAACCTATCGGATCAGTGAGTTCCTCGAGCGTCGGCATGTTCTCCGGAGCCTCCCATGCACGGTCGAGGGATGCTTCTCCCCAGCGTTGAACGACTTCGTCACAGAACTGCGCTGCATCTGATGCACGCCCACGCTCGAGCTTCAGTCCGGCGAACTGCTGGAGGAACTGCTCGGTCTTGTCCGGCTCGGTGCGCCGACGGTTGTATGCCTCTTCGATACGGTCGATGTTCGGGAGAAGTTCCTTGCCCGCAATGCGAACAATACGATCGGCGTATCCCTCGATGAATGCAGTGAATGCCTGGACGTCGGCAAGACGCTGTGGATCCGCCGTTGCATGGATCAAACCTGCGGGATCCTCACCTTCGCCGAGCATCCTCTGGAGCTCCATCGGATCGCTCATCCCGGTGAGCTTCCCGAGGAGGTCGGACGTATCGATCTCGACGGCGTCGTAGAAAGCGGTGATGAGCTCGACGAAACGACCCCTCACCCACTCGACGGCCATGATCCTGTGGAACGCAACCTCGTGGAGGGTGCCCCACAGGCGGATCTGTCTGTGATCGATGCCGTGGTCGATTGCGAAGTCGTCGAGGTTCGGAACGATGACATACGGTCGGTCATGATCCATGGCGGGGATGCCTGTGTCGAACTGCCCGAGGGCGCGATGTGCCATGAACCCGATCATGGTTCCTGCCTGCATCCCGAGGAGGGCAGGTCCAAGGGGAGCGAGAATTGCCCCCATATCGCCCATATCGCCCAGACCCGGCATTCCACCGATGTCTGTGAGGCTCGAGAGTTTGTCGCCAAGCGGTTCGACAAGGACCCGGAACGCCTGCTGGTTCTCTGCCGCCCATGTCGCTCGATCGGTCGGATTCAATTCACCCGGCTCAGGGGACGGCAGTTCGGCGACAGATGAGATCCGCACTTCGGCCACATGGGCGAGTTCCCGGTACTCCTCCGCCACGGAGGGCTCTATCGGCTGGGGTTGGCCCGCAAGACTTCTGGTCACCTCGCGAGCAAGCTTCCAATTGACGGGTCCTGAGGACTGGAGCATCTTGAAGAGCTGTTCGAAGAGCCCTTCATCTTCCATCCCGTACATCGTGGCTCAGCCTCCGAATTCAGCTGGGCGCTGTCCC